>CAYXSE010000008.1:0-20943 GCA_964466675.1 uncultured Rhodothermales bacterium
TCCTGATGATCGCTCTCGGATTCGTCGCTTCCGCTGCTCAGGCCCAAACCGTGAGTACTCGCCCTATATCGCAAGAGACGACGCTCGCGAGAGCCCATCTTATTGTCGAGGCCGAAGTTATCAGAGTCGACCGGTTTCCTCAGGGTGATGGTTTGGGCGGGCACGCGGCGGTAACGCTCTCGATCATGGATGTGCTGAAGGGCGAGGCTCCCGGAAATACGGGGATGGTGGAGGCGGCGATTATCGCCGCCGCGAGAATCGATGCAACCCTCCGGAACGCTGCGCTGAACGCGCGTGTCCGAATCAAGGCCGTTTTGGGCGACGCCACCGGCGCCATGAGCCTATTTGAGGAGCTTCGCACGGGGCCAACCGATCGAGGCTACGTATTCGAGACGAGCATCGCGCTCGCTTATGCCTGGCGGAAAACCGAGAATGCGTCTCGGATCCCGAAGTTGCTCTCGGATGCTGTGCCGATCAATCGTGACGAGGCGCGGTCTCGCGCGCGAGCCTATGCGGTCTCCGAAATTACCGTACCGGAACCCGGCTCCCGGGTCGCCGAGAAGACTTCGACCGGTGTCTCACGCTTGTCGGTCTCCGCTTACCCGAACCCCTTCAACCCGACTACGGTCCTATTTCTTGAGATTCCAAGCTCTGGCAAGACCACAGCCGAGGTGTACGACATGCTGGGCAGGCGCGTAGCCGTCTTGATTGATAGACGTCTTGACGCGGGCAGGCACGAGTTCCGATTCGACGCCTCTAGCCTGCCTTCGGGAGTCTACCTTTACCACGTGATGTCGGGGCGGTCCCGAATAACCGGAACGCTCAGTCTGGTTCGTTAGCGCCGGGCGTGCCAAGTTACTGGAGTAACTCCCCGCGACAGAGACACGTCTTTCGCGATTAGGCGTGGCCTAACGCTGCGCGGCGGGTTCTCTGGATTTGAGACCGCCCCGGATCAGGCTGATTGGCGCGCTCCGCCCACCTCCTTAGCGGATCAAACATGCCAGTAGTGCTGGAGGTGAAATCACGGCAGAAGGTGCTCGATCAGCTTGGCTACGTCGGAAGTGGGCTTTTCACCCCGCTCGATGTTCCATACCGTCCAGGAGTGCACTCCCAGAAGCGCACCCAGGTGGTTGTGGGACAACCCCCTCTGGATTCGCAGAAGGCACGTAGTCGACCACCAGCGAGTCACTTCGCGGAACCGGCTGACAACCCAGGAAATCGAATAGTCGGAGTAGCATTGGTGTTGATGGCTCTATCCTCTTAGCCTCCCAGTCACGGATGCTCTTGATGCAGACGTCCATCTGGCGGGCTACTTCAGCCTGCGTAAGTCCCAGATCGAGTCGCCTTTGCCGAAGCTGATCGCTGAGTCTTCCGGAGTTGACAACGTATCCAGGCCCTGGAGGCGGTTTTGGGACCTCAAAGTGCATTAGCAAAACTGGTACGAATCCCTCACGGTTCAGACCAGCATCGGATTCCTGTTGACGCTCATCCCCATCCGGCTTGTCCCCGTGCTCGTGGAGTGGGGGGGCTGGACCCTGGCTTTCAGCTTCTTGGCCATCGGGCCGGTGATTGGGACATGGAGCATGTTGAGGCTCCGCCAACTTCCCGAGGCCCAGAAAATGGCGATGGGAAGTCGCTAGCGGTAGCGACACGAAGCCGCTACGGCACGACGCTGCTGCGGCACGACGCCGCTTCAGCACGACGCCGTTCGCGGCGCTCAACTGCGCTCAACTGCGCACAATGGGCCGGGTTAGGCACGTCGGTCCGCCC
This sequence comes from uncultured Rhodothermales bacterium, assembly GCA_964466675.1. Lineage (GTDB taxonomy): Bacteria > Bacteroidota > Rhodothermia > Rhodothermales > UBA10348 > CAYXSE01. Next base: position 1,771 of record CAYXSE010000008.1, read on the forward strand.
TGGCCTTTCATGGCGATCTCTGAGCCCCGGAAGCTCACCACCTCACAGCCGGCCTTCATGAGGCGGTCTGCGGTCACGGGATTCCCGTCGAGTACCAAGCACCGCCTGGGCGCCAAGGTCAGGACATTGCAACCCAGCGATTCGAACTCCTGGTCCGGGACATCCACCAGCCGGTAGCCCCTTCTCTCCAGTTCCTGTAGGAAGGTCACGGGAAGAAGCCGTCGGTAAACGAGAGCCAGGTCTTTGTCGACTGGCGAGATCAGTGACATCAGATGGAGCACGTCCTCCGGGCCATTCCAATGGGGGAGTGAGACTCGAATCACCTCGACGCCCCCCAGCTCTTCAATCTGGCTGGCGCCGGCATCGTTGGATCGGTATCCAATACCAATGGCCACCGTGCTCTCGTCCAGCCATACGAGATCGCCTCCCTCCAGCAGGCCGGGGGCGCGAATTCGACCGAGCACCGGCAGTCCCAGGGTTTCGGCGAATCGGCCGAAGGCATTCGGCTCCCCCGCTCGAGAATCCTTACCCATGCGGCATAGGATCAGTCCCTCGCCGATAGCAGTGACCGGATCGTGAGTGTACAGGCTATCCATGCCTGTGTCTGAGCCGGAGGGGAGGAAATGGAGGCGAACACCCTCTTTTTCCAGGAGGCCAACAAGCTGGTCGAATTGGATCTGGGCACGTTTCAGGTCGGGCTCCGCCGTATATCCCAAGGTGTCCCAATTTGCCTTCAGAACCGCCTGAGAAGTGAACGCATTTCGGGGATGCTTCATGACGGCCTCTCTCAAGCGCGTCACGTTCGAGCGGCAGTGCACCGTATGTTTGGGATCTGACATGCCCCCAAAATACGCTCTTCCCATTTGTGCCGGCGGAGCGAAAACAGCCTTGATGACCAAGAAACCCGAAGAGTCCAGCAATATCCTCACCGGGCGAAATCCCGTACGTGAGGCCCTGGAGGCTGGTGTGGACCTGGAGAAATTATTCCTCCAGGAAGGCATTGACCGTCGTGTCGCCGGCGAACTCAGGGCTCTAGCCCGAAACGCAGGCGTACCCGTACAATCAGTACCCATTCAGCGTCTGGAACGATTGGTCCCCGGTGTGAATCACCAGGGGGTTGCCGCGTTGGGGTCTGAGGTGGGGTACCTCGAGGTGGATGACATGCTCAGCCAGGTAGCGGGAGATCTGGACACGGTCAAGAGGACCAAGCCCATCATTGTCGTTCTCGACGGAATCCAGGACCCCCATAATTTGGGCGCGATCCTGAGAACATCGGTCGCAGCTGGCGCGAACGGCGTGATTTTGCCTACCCGCGGCGCAGCCCCGGTAAATGCGACGGTTCTCAAGACATCGGCCGGGGCGGCCCGTCTGATTCCTATCGCGAGGGTAGACAACATAGTTCAGACCATCGAGCAACTGAAGGAGCGTGGGTACTGGGTTGCCGGGGCGGACGGCGGTGCCTCGCAGTCGATCTGGTCCATGGACTGGGATCGGCCCCTCGTCCTGATCATTGGCGGCGAGTCCTCGGGCATGAGGCCAGTAGTCGCAAAGGCATGCGATCATCGTCTGAGAATCCCCATGCGAGGGCCGACCGACTCCCTCAATGCGTCGGTAGCGGCCGGGATTGTCCTGTTCGCAGCAACACAATGCCGCGTCTAGATAGCGACTCCGGCGTCAGTGACGTTTGCCGTTCAGCTTGTACACAATCTTGCGAATGGTATCGAACTGTAGGTAAGGGTAAGTCCTCCTCAGATGTTCGATTGCGTCGAACGCGGTAATGTTTTTCTCGCGGAGATTGCGAAAGTGGGTCCGAATCCGGAAATCGCGGACGCCTTTTTCGCTGAGCAAGCCGTGACTGTGGAGCACCTTGTACACTTCGTCACTGACAAGCCCAGAGAGCGGGTTTTGTGTATCCAGATCAGCCACGGGTTGCATATCGCTACAGGTGATGTTGGAGGATGGGCTACCCGGTATTCCGGAGGCCCTTTCCAAAGTGTAGGCCAAGGCAAAAGGCCCGCAAAGTGAATTGACCTGAACGGTCTCGGCCGGCAGGCGAGCCGCATTCATCGCGGGTTCGTCCGAACCTGCTCGATTCGGGGGACGCATGCTGTACTTACCAGCGCGCACTCTCCAGTTTGGCGGACAGTTCTTCCAGCTCTTGCGCTACCTCGGGATGCCACTCCCGGGTGAGGAGTCTCTCGATGGCAGGACGGTTTCCGCGACGGAGCAGCGCGTGACCTGCCCGAGCCCCCGCCAGGCGCACGGAGACGTTTGGGTGGGCTAGCAGCGCCAGCACTCGAAGTCTCGTTTGCCGATCTGGCTCAACGACGGGAGCGAGTTCCAGGGCGGCGAGAATCCGGGCTACAGGACCTTCCGGGGCCGAGTGGCGCAGGAACGCATCCCGGCCATCAGCGCCATTCCGAACCAGGACTGCGGCCCCGGCCTGAAGAATGGCGGCATCTTCGGAAGAGGTGATGAGCGCGGCTCTAGCGAGGCCCTCTGCGCCGTCACCTGACATGCCGAGGACGGCCGCGGCCTGCACATGGTACATCGTATCACGTTGTGCTACTCCCTCCAGAATGGCGTCGGCACCGCCACGCGGGGACAGGCGCGACAAGGCTCGAACCGCCTCCAGTCTTACGCTTGCTTCTTGGTCTGACAGTCCGGCGGTGAGCAGGTTCGTCCCGGAATCGGAGGCTGTGAGCATCCCCGCGGCCCGGAGAATTTCGGCTCGGATGGTCGGAAGCGTTTCTGTGAAATAGGCCAAACGGAGAGACAGCATGGCGGTCGGATCCGAAACAAATTGGGGAATTCGCCTCGCGGCGACAAGCCTCGAGTAGGGTGGCCCGTATCGAAGCAGGGCGGCAAGCTCCGGAAGCGACGAACCGGTCTCGATCTCCGCGACCAGGAGCCCATCAGGGTCCATTCTCACGAACCGAGGCGACATCACCGCGGGCGCCTCGAATTGCACGTCTCCCTCGGTCGACGACAGGGAGGCATGGCCAATGCCGCCCAGCAGGAGCCATTCTATTCTTGTATCCAAGGGGAACGCGGCGGGAACCAGTGCGCCCTCCTGGACCTGTTGGAGTGATGCGATGATTCGCTCGGTTGGTGCGTCGAATTTCGAGGTAAACCGGACCACCGGATGGCCGGCTGAATAGACCCAGGAGTCAAAGAAGCCGTCAATCCAGGAGGCCGCGGAAGAACGAAAGGCGTCGGCCAGATGGTCGGAGTTCAGGGGGCGAAACGCCCGCCGCGCGAACAGCCTCCGAATCGAAGCCCAGAAGGCCGTATCGCCCATCCGATCCTTGATTTGAAAGAGCAGCAGGGATCCCTTGCCTTGAGCGTGCTGGTCTCGGAGCTCTCCCGGATCATGGAATCGATCCCATACAAGCGGCCGCCGATACAGGGAGGCCTCGTCCAGGTAATTCAGGAGACTTTGATGGCGAGCACGAGCTAGCGGTCCGGCTCCGGCTTCGTCCTCAATGAAGGCCAATGCCATGACCCCGGCTATGGCGTCGTTGACCCATCCCTCGGACCACCATTCGGGGGAAAGGACTCCTTGGGTCCACTGCTGCGCAACCAGCGTGGCCAGGTCGAGGGCTCGCGGACCGGCGAACAGATCCGACGAGTACTCGCTCCTTCGGGTGACCAGCCCTCGGGCGTCTGCCCTGATCATCCCCGCGGACGCCGTTCCGTTCTCTGTCCTGAACGGAAGCAGGGCCACCCTCACCGTATCCCAGGGCAACCGGTATCCGGTGATGGTTGTGAAGTAGCGCAACGGCTTCTGAATCCGTTCGCCGAACCTCTGTCTGTCTCCGAGCGCGCCTTTAGGAACAGCGAGTTCGACCTGGCCGGCGGTCGTCATTTCGAACACTCCAGCCGCGAAGCCCAGATCTTGAAACCGGGCGGGACGCGGAAGTTTGAAGGTCCACAAATTTTCGCTCCGAGACCGGCTGCCGCCGGCGACAACAGACCAAGCTGTCGGGACGCGCACCGCGAGGGACGCCGGGTAGCGGTGGGCGGGATCGTCGGGCAGCGGCAGCCAGTTCGAAGTGGTCCACAAGCAGCAGGCGTCGGGCGAACGGGGGTCGGTGGACGCCTTGATATGATCGCCGAGAGGCAACCTGTAGTGAATAGACACCCTGGCGGGCTCTCGCGTGGATAGCGGACTGGAAAAGGTCAAAATCAGAGAATCTGCTCTCACCACAGTGATCGCCGTGTCACCGGGAGCGAGTCCCACTCGAACCGAATCAAAGACAATACCTCGCGTTGGCCAGGCGAACTGCAGAACGCCAGGCCTGTTGGCCCGAACGAGGGCTTCCATGCTCACGGTGACCAGCCGCGCACTTGAGTCCACGGATGCGGCGATACCAAGCCGGTCAACCCGAACTATTCGCTCGGGCATCTCTCGAATGGGAGGGGCAAAAATGTCCTGGGCGTTCGCGTCCTGAGAGAAGAACAGCGACGCAAGAACACAGATGCGAACAAAGCCGCTCATTCGGCTGAAGCCTCGTCATTTTCGGGTGGCTTGAAGGACAAGCCCATGGCCAGAATCACCAGCGTACCCGTTAGTACATAGATCAGCAACTGTCCTGTGTGGGTCAGGATGGCATAAGACGCGGCGGCCTCCTGAGGAAACGCGAAGAGCAGCACCAGACTCTGTATGGTGATGTAGTGGTACGAACCGATCCCGCCCGGAGATGGGAGAATTACTCCGATCGACCCCAGAAGCATGATCCCCCAGGCATCGACAAAAGAGATGTCAAAAGTGCTGTCGAGCCCGATCATCACGAAGGGCAAAAAGGCCATCATACCATAACACAGCCACATAGCCACTGTGGAGAACAGGATGGTTGCCCAACTTCGAGTCCGGGCGATAGTAGTCAATCCATCTCTGAAGGAGCCCAATGCGGATTTGATGCGACGGCCGTGACCCGTCACGAGATAGCGGTAGAGACCGTACACCCCAGCGATCAAGAGGGCCAACACGCCGACGGGGATGAGAGGGGGAATGGATCCAAACCAGGCCAGGACCGGGTCAATGAGAAGGGACCGGATGACGTCCAGTCTCCCCGCAAAAACCAGGGGCAGGGTAAGCAGGGCAACTGCAAAGGTTGCCATATCCAGAATGCGCTCGGTGACCACGGTACCGAAGACGGAGCCGAACCGTTGGCCGTATCGCGTCGAGACGTTGGATGAGCGGACCACCTCTCCCAACCGCGGCGCTACGTAGTTGGCTAAATACCCCACCATGATGGCTCCGAAGGCGCCGACCTGCGTCACGGGCCGTGTCGGCCGATGGCGCGCTCGAGTCGGCGTGGGGTCCCGGATCTCATCCAACAGGATTCTCCACCTCCATGCCCTCAACCAGTGGCTCAGGAGGGTGAAGAAGATCACCGGAACAAGCCACCAGTAGTTCGCCGATTTCAGGTCTTGGCCGACGCGCTGGAAATCAACTCCGCGCAGAGCCAGATACAGAAGAATGCCGGCAATGACAAAACTTCCTACCCGAAAAAGAAGAGTCTTGGTTCTTTCGCTCAACAAATACGCGCCGAGTCGCTGGTGTTACCCCGCTCGGATGGTTTAGTCCGCGCGAAGATCCACAACATCGGCCCCTTCTGGTATCAGAAACTCGAATATTCCGTCCTCCAAGACCGGATTCTCAAGGATATCATCAAGTTGGATACTCAGATGGACTTCGTTGGCGTCGTCAACCTCTATACCTGTGATCACCGCGTCGGAATCCCGAACGATGAGTTCGACCGCCCGGAAGTAGTCGTCGGGGTCTTTGGGCCTCAGCGCGATGCGCCAGATGGCACCAGTTCGGACGGTGTTCTCGATGCTGAACCGGTCGTCAAATCGGTACAGAAACTCGTGAACGGAGAAGGTGGATTCGTCCTCATAGTAGTCATCTATGAGTACCTGGTTCTCGATTGCGTTATAGATCCAGGAGGTCGTTCCGTCGGTTACGATGGTTCGATAGCCGACCATGATCCGGTAAGATTCACCTCGCATGGAGATGACGCCGGTCACGGACTCGGCTTCCTGAAACAGGTCCGACGTCATGGTTTGTTGGAAGCGCGCTTGAAGTGTTACCACCTGGGTGTATTTCTCCAGCACGCGGTCCACGATGTCCGATTGGGCACGCGCGGGCGAGGGCGTCTGTACTAAAAAGGCGACGACCAATAAGGCGTTTGCTATCAAAATGTGTCTTTTCACGTCATTTCAGAGAGATGGACCAACATTCGAACCCATTGCAATCGTCGTGCCTGGCTCGGCGGAGGCCTTGATCAAGCGGTGGCAGGGTGGAAGAAACTAGCGCCAGTCCCTCGATGAGTGCATCCGCGTCTTCCAGGGTGTTATACACGTTCGGGGAGACTCGGATCGCATCGCCTCTGATGGCGACGGACACCTCGCGACGTTGGAGTTCCGTCCGAAGCGCCAGGATGTCGGTGCCGGCCGGCATCCTGAGTCCGAACAGATGGGATCCACGGGCACCTTCTTCCTCCACCCCGTAACCAAGGCGGCGAGCCTCGGATACGATGGGCGATGCGATGGTTCGGCAGTATTCCTGGATTCTCTCGACTCCCCACCCATCCAAGAGTCGAAGCGCGGCGAGCAGCATGGGGCCGAGAACGAAATTGCTTCGCTCGCCTACATCGAATCGAGTTGCGCCAGGCCCGTACTGATCCTGATAGTTGACCAGTGCCGCGAAATCTTGGCTTCCCTTGCGGGCGATCCAGTTTTCCTCCAGCGGAATCCCGTCGTCGAAGCGCGGCCCGTAGTAGGCTAGGCCGATGCTGTACGGCCCCAGGAGCCATTTGTAGCCGGCGCAGATCAAGACGTCCGGTCTGATGGCCCGGAAGTCAATCGGTAGCGCCCCCACGGACTGGGTCCCGTCGACAATCAGAGCCGCTCCCACGTCGCGGCATCTGGATCCGATTTGCTCGAGGTCGAAGCGCGTCCCGTCCGCCCAATGCACATGCGGAACGGCGACAATCGCGGTCCGGCGACTGATAGACTCCAACAGGTGCTGGTTCCATCGAGCGCCGCGGCCCTCGCCATCTCCTGGAGCTACAGCGATCAGTTCCGCTCCGGCGGAGGCTGCTACAGCCTGCCAGGTGTAAACATTGCTGGGAAACTGTTCCTGGACCGTGACGATCCGTTGCCCCCTGGAAACCGGTATGTTCTTCGCCGCCGTTGCCACCCCGTAGGAAGCGGCTGGAATGATGGCGATCCGCTCGGGAGCGCCGGCATCAATCAGGCGAGAAAAGACGGATCGAATCTCTTCCCCAGTCTCGAAAAAATCACTGGGTTGTATCTCAGCTGGCGCTCTCTTCGCACGGATGCCGTCAATGCCGGCCTGCTCCACCGCTCGCGACATCGGCGCCATATAGGCGCAATTCAGGTAATGATGTCCCGCCGGAAGCAGAAATTCCTCGGCTCGGCAATCCAGCATTCCCTTCGGCGTTAGTTCAGCCCGAAGATAACGCGAGAGCTACCGGTTGTTGTCCGTAGACCGGACCACGACACGATAACTTTTTCGCCCGTTCTGGCCCTCGATCTCCTCAATGTGCACCTCTTGCTCGTCCTCGGCGACATGCACCTGCAACTCACTCTTTTCCCCCGAGAAGCTTCGCGCAATCACACGGTGCCGTCTCCCCTCACCACGCGCAACCAAGCGCTCCACCATCTGCCTGGCCCGTCTGGCCCGAGCCTCGACGCCATGGCGGCTCGGCTCGCTCCGGTGGACTTCAAAAACATGGAGTGCCTTTTCGACCTCTTCCATCCCCAAACTTTCCTCCAGCCGGGCCAATTCTCTCTCGAGTCGCTCGAGTTCACTGTCCAGGTCACTGGTGATGGCCCAAGACTGATTGCCGTCATCCAGCTGATGGAGACGCCACGCATGCTTCCCGACCGTCCCCTCGAAGTGAACAACGCCGCCCCGGTTGATCTCAGAAACCACGAAGGCGTGCTCTGCCTCAGCCTGGCTATCGAAAAAGTGCTGCTTGACGAACGTCGCGATGTTGGCGATGAAGAGGATCAGAGCACCGATGCTCAACCCCATGACAATGCGGTCTCGGCGAGAAGAGGGGAATTCCATGACTATCGTTTGGGCTTAGAAGACGGAAGCGGAAAAATCAGTCAGCGGCGGTGGAGGGAGACGCCGCGAACATGGGACGATTTCAAGGGCGGGCTTATTGTGCCAGGGGCAGAATTAATTGGTTAACGGGCGTGTCTGGCCAGACGGCTGATGGCGATCTCATCGAACACGTCCTCGAAGATGCTCTCTTCCAGCCCGCGGCCTTCCGCCTCCATACGAATCAGGAAGCGCTTCGCGACTACGACCGTGCCCTTAAAGACTGTTTTTCTTGAGTGAGTTCGCTTCTGGAACAGCGCCGGGTGGCCGTCAACTGTTGTGGTTCTGCGGTAGTCGTCGCGAGAGTCATGGCTGGCTGCAGACTCCAGAATTTCCTCGGTGCTTGAGGCCAGGCCGCGGAGTGAGCCCAGATCCACGATGGCCAGGGTCATCTCGTCTCCGGCGTCACTGCGGTACTTGCCTTTGCTGTGGGACACCTCGACGCCCCACCCGCCAGACTGATCGGAGTCGGTGTTGTAGAGATTCATCCCGGCCACGTTGGCTGGAAGGAAATCGCGTAGCGTGGAACCTTCCAACACCTCGACCGCGGCACGGTCTTGCAGGACCAGGCCGATGTCTTCCATGACTCGTCCGAAGGTCTCAGACAGGTCCAAATCTTCGAGAGTCTGTTCGGCCTCGCGCCGGACCTCTTCCGTCCAGGCGCCATTGATTTCCTTCAGGGCATCTTTCGCTTCGCGGCGGGCGTCCTCGGACCACGAGCCGGTCGCGTCGCGGAATTCTTCGCGAGCCTCTCGGACCTGCTCTCGAGCTTCGGCCACGCGCTCGCGGGCCTCCTCCAGTTTCTCATCGGCCCTTTCCCGAGCGTCCTCGAAGCGGTCCTTCGCCCGATCGAGGTCCTCGTCGCTGGCCGCCGCGGTGCAGCCCGCGAGGATGGTCAGGCATAAAAACAAAAATGGGATGGCACGCATGGCGATGGGGGATTGTCAGCGGTAGTCGAAGGGTATGGTGCGGCTACGTGACTCTGCTAATAAAGTGACACCGCAGCGTAGAGAAAAGTTTACCCGCGCTTCAAAAAAAACTCAGTGACGTCCCAATCTGTCAACCCGCGAACCAGAGCCTCCAGGCCACCCACCCGAAGAAGGCCAGCGTACCACAGAGTGCGGCGACGGACAAAAGGCCGTTCCGCAACGGCCCGACCAGGTTTCGTCGACCATTGAGCACCAACAATGCCGCCGCCAAGAGAGGAAGAAAGGCTGCGCCTGTGACGGCATACAGGAACTGAGCCTCCCGAAAGCTGGTGAACAACCCCAGGACAGGCAATGTGGCGAGACCAAGCTGGAAAAACCGGAACGCCCGCGATTGGTCCAGGGAGTGGCCACGATCTCCGTCGCTCAGTCTCCGGACGACATCCGCAAAGATGTACGGGACCGCCTGCCAGACGCCGAGCAAGCTGGAAAATACGGCCCCAAAAGCGCCGACGAGGAACACCCACGTTCCAAGGGCGCCAATTTCTTGCCTCAAGGCGTCTCCCAGAGTGACAAGCAGCAGAGCCCCGCGCCCCTCGATGACCACTGTGCTCCCGATGATCACCATAGCCAAACCAAAAATGACCGTGGCCACATACCCTACGGCGAGGTCGAGTCGGCACGTCGCCAACTGCTCTGCCCCACTACGCCCCTTTTCACGGATCCAGTAGCCATAGCACAGAATGGTGACGGTACCTCCGACTCCACCGATGAGCGCGACGGTCCAGGAAAGGGAGTCTCCTGCCAGTCCCTGGACCGACGGTAGGAGGAGGCCGGATAGAACGGTTCCGGTCCCGGGCCAGACGGCGATCGCGGTGAATATGACCGTTACGAACATGAGTCCGATACACGCTCCCATCACCCTCTCGAAAAGACGAAACCCGCCTCGTCGTACCAGAACAAGTCCGAGGATCGAAGCGAGAATTCCAAAAACCACCTTTCCCGTCTCGGCCTCTCGGAAAACTGGAATCAGGGCATGAAGAGCCACACCACAGGCTCCCATCAGCGCCGCGCCGACGAAATACGACCAAAGCAACAGGTAGGGGACGAATACCCAGCCCACGAATGGCCCAAGATGCCTCACCGATCCTTCGACCAGGGTTTGTCCCGTGGCGAGTTGCCATCGGGCAAGCCCCTCTGTCAGCGCGAATTTGAAAACGCCGCCCACCACCACCGCCCACAATACGGTCGTGCCAAGTTGGCTTCCCGCAAAAGAGGCGGTTGCCAGGTCGCCCGCGCCGACGCCCGTGGCGCCCACCAACAGCCCCGGCCCGATGATGCCAAGCGTGGAGGTGATGCGGCTACGCATCACGGCTTAAATCTCCACTCAGCGTGTAGGTCCGCAGTTTGTGCGCAAGCTCGAGAGCGCGTTTGATCCGAGTTTCGACCCGTTTGCCGCTGTTCACGTAGTGAGCAATCGAACGTTGCTTGCCTGGAGTCATGGCATAGAACCGCAGAGCCGCTTCTTCATCTTGCTCCAGGGCCACCACAAACTCTTCTGCGATGTCAATGTCATCCGGTGCCGGATCGCTCCAAATGAGCACCTCGACCATGTCGCCGGGTACGGCGCTGGCGTCCCGGAGGAGAGGCCGGCTCAGTACCAGATATCGTTCCCCATCCTGCTTTCGGTGGATGGCTCGTTTGACTTCGTGCCCGTTCATCAGGCAGATGATCCTTCGACCCGAGGTCAGCAACACGTCGGCAATTTCATCTGGAACGGGCAGGTAGTACTGCCGGATTCCATCGCCAAGACGGAGGACCGGTGCGACGTAACCGTGACGCGTGGTTTCCATTCCGGAATCTCGGTTCGGCCCGTCTTTATCGCAACGCCTACATTTGGCGAGACTGAAAAGACTTCACCGGGACCATCTATGGCGACCATCCAGGCCATCGAACTCATCCGAGCGATCCTGCCGTTTCATGAGCCGTTCGAATATGCTCTCTCTGTCGCGTCGGATACGGAGAACATCTTCGTCAGACTGATCACGGACGAAGGCCTTGTGGGCATCGGGGAAGCCAGCCCATCTCCCGCTATCACGGGGGACACGGCCGATACCATGATGGTGGCAGGAAGGACGCTGGCGAGCCTTCTCTTGGGCAAGGATTCCGGCGACATTGAGGGGCTGACTCGCGTGATGGCGCGCCAGTTAGCGGGTCACCCAACCATCCGCAGCGGCTTCGATATGGCCCTCTACGACCTGGCTGCCAAGGCCGCGGGAATGCCACTCTATCGGTTCCTTGGGGGAACGCGGAGGACCTTCCAGACGGACAACACGGTGGGGATGGATACCCCGGAACGCATGGCGGTCAAGGCGGCCGAGTTCGTGGGCCAGGGTTATTCGGCCATCAAGGCCAAGGTTGGCACCGGTTACCAGATTGATGTCGCCCGAATCCGGCTGATCCGTGAGGCGGTTGGGCCCAACGTTCCCATCAGAATCGACGCGAATCAAGGGTGGGACGTGCCGACGGCCATCCGCATCCTGTCCACGGTCGCTCCCTTCGATATCGAGTATTGCGAACAGCCGGTGGCCCGGCCGGATCTGGATGGGATGCGGAGGGTGCGCGACCACACCTCCATCCCCATCATGGCCGATGAGTCTCTGTTCGACCACCACGATGCGCTGGCCCTGGTAACGGGAGGCTGCTGCGACTACCTGAACATCAAGCTGTCGAAGTCCGCTGGAATAAACACAGGACTGAAGATTACGGCCATTGCCGAAGCGGCGGGTACAGCCTGTATGGTGGGGTGCATGTCAGAGACTCGTCTAGGCCTTTCAGCAGCGGCCCATTTCATATCGGCTCGACCCATTGTCAGGTTCGCGGATCTGGATAGCCACGTCGATCATACCATCGACCCCGTGATTGATGGGGTCGAGATCGATGGTGATTCGGTCAGGCTGCCTGAAGGCCCCGGCCACGGAGCGGATCTTGACCCCGAGTTCGTCGCCTCGTGCAGCACAGAGGTGATCCAGTGACTTTTGATCCCCTCCGAGTCCCGGAGAGGCCTCGGCCCGCGCTTGTGTACACCGCCGGCCTGCTGGCGCGCGATTTCGCCAAGACCTGTCACGGGCTCCTTCGAGGGAGTTTGCGGTTCCATCCGCTGGCCGTGCTGGATGCCGTGCACGCCGGAGAAGATGCGGGTGTGGTGCTGGACGGAACCCATCGCGGAGTCCCGGTCTATGCGTCCATGGATGCTTTCCTGGATGCGGGGCATGCTTGCCCGGATGTATTCCTGGTCGGGGTGGCGTTCTCCGGCGGGCGGTTGCCTCAGAATTGCCGTAGCGAGATCCTGGTCGCGCTGGGGCGTGGCATGACGGTTGTCAGCGGCCTGCACCAGATTTTGGGTGATGACGACGAGCTGCGCGAGGCTGCAGAGAGGGGGGGCGGACGTTTAGTGGATATTCGTCGGCCTCGGCCAACGGAGGACCTCCGGTTCTGGAACGGCGAAGTGCTCCGGGTAAACGCTCGTGTGGTGGGAGTCCTCGGGACCGATTGCGCGGTGGGAAAAAGAACTACGGCCCGATTCCTCTTGGAGGCCGCCACGGCCGCGGAAATCAAGTCTGAGATGATCTATACCGGCCAGACGGGATGGATGCAAGGGTATCGGCACGGGTTCATCTTAGACGCCACACTAAACGACTTCGTCGGCGGGGAACTGGAGCGGGTCATTTTGGAGTGTGAGCATGATTGTGCCCCGGACCTGATTATTGTTGAAGGGCAGGGAGCGCTCCGGAATCCGTCGGGTCCGTGCGGCTCGGAAATCATCTTGTCGGGCAACGCAAGACGTATCGTGCTTCAACATGCGCCCGGGAGAAGCCACTTTGTCGATCAGGAGGGCCTCGGAACTGTAGTCCCGACTGTGCGAGACGAGATCGCCTTGATTGAGATGTACGGAGCCGAGGTTATCGCCGTGTGCCTGAATGGCGAGGGCATGACCGAGCACGATTTCGCATCCTACCATGCCGAGCTTCAGGAGAAATTGCACATGCCGGTGGTGAGACCGCTGCGGGACGGGGTCGATGCGGTCTTACCCGCCCTCAGATCGTACCTCGGAGGCTCGTGATGTTTCGCAAGTATTTACTGCCGGGTCTGGTCTTTCAGTCTCTGGTGATTGGCGGTGGGTATGGCACAGGCCGGGAGTTGGTCGAGTTTTTTCTGACCGACGGCCCTACCGCCGGGTTGCTGGGCATGCTGGTAGCTACGCTGATATGGAGTGTGGTACTCGCCATCAGTTTCGAGTTTGCCCGCTTGGGTAGACATTACGACTACCGCTCGTTCCTCCGAGGACTGCTCGGGCCAGGATGGGTGGCCTACGAGGCGGTCTATCTGATTGGCCTTGTTCTGGTTGTGTCCGTCCTTGGCTCGGCAGCGGGGGCCATCCTGGAAGAGATGCTCGGCGTCCCGACCCTGGTGGGTAACGTCCTGGTTATCGGCGTAGTGGGAGTGCTTGCGTTCTACGGATCGGCCCTCATCGAGCGGGTCATGTCTGTTTGGTCATTCCTGCTGTATGGGGTGTTCTTCGCCGTGGTCGTGCTGAGTTTTCAACGCTTCGGTGGGGCTATCGTGGAGGTCCTCCAGACGCCCGTCGGTGACGCCTCCTGGCTGGGGAGCGGAGCGCGATACGCCGCTTACAACGTCGGAATCATGCCGGCCATGTTGTTCGTGGTCCGGCATCTGGAGACCCGGCGCGAGGCTGTAACTGCCGGTCTCCTGGCCGGGGCGTTGGCCATGATCCCCGGCGTATTCATCTTCGTTGCGATGCTGGCCCAGTATCCCGGAATCGAATCGCAGGCCGTGCCTGCGGATTATCTGCTCCAGACACTAGGCTCGCCGGTCCTTCGTATCACGTTCCAGATCATCCTGTTCGGGACATTCATCGAGACCGGAATTGGCCTGGTCCACGGCTTTAATGAGCGCGTGGCCGGCATGCTAATGGAACGGGGGACGGCCATGTCAGGTCGGATGCGAGTGGGCATCGCGGCCAGCATGCTGATTGTCGCGCTCTTCGTGGCCGATGCGGTCGGGCTGGTTGGCATCATCGCATCCGGGTATGGTGCGCTGACTTGGGGCTACTGGGTTGTTTTCGTGATACCCGTTCTGACCATCGGGATCTGGAAGATCTTGAAGGGCTAGGACCCTGGTGTGCCAGCTTCCTAAGGCGTGATGGACACGCTGTAGTTCAAGACAAACTGCATGAACCGGGATGCGTCCGTCATGTCGGCGGCCATGTATCGTATCGAGTGGGAGCTGATCCTGTCCACGAACGGGAGGTAGCCGAGCAGTTCGATAGGCCTGTAATTCTTCAGACTGAGTGTGACCTCGACTCGGTCGCCGTCCAGGGTGAACGGCCTGAATTCCGCGAGCCTTTCCACGGCCCGTTTTGCTTTCTGGCGGATCAACTGACTCGCTGCGCCGGGCGTCAGCGTCTGGGCCGAATGAAAGCCTCGGGCCTGTTTGACCACCGCTCCTTCAATGTCGCCCAGCATTTCCTGGGCCTCCTGAACGATAGCATCGTCACCAGAGATCATGATCACCGGCACGCCAAAGTGACCAGCTATTGCCGCGTTCCAGCCGGCCTCGGCCATGGAGGTCCCGTTCAACTGGACATCGGTGAGATTCGCGCTGGACATGGTATGAGCGCGAACACCCTCCATGTTGTTCGTGCTAGTGTGGTATCCCAGAAAGATCACACCGTCAAAGGTCTCGTCGATTCCGTCCATCATCGCCAACGGCCTCGGCCAGGATCGGACGACCATGATGTCGTCCGGAAGCCTCTCAATAAGCAGATTCTGTCCATTTCCATGCGAGTCCGAAACCAGGATTTCGGTCGCGCCGGCGGCGCGAGCACCGTCGATGGCCGCCAGGACCTCATCGGTCATGAAGGCCCGAAACCGGCTGTACTCGAAGCCGCCCGGACCCAATTGAGCGTCGGTTACCACGCCCCCGACTCCCTCCATGTCGGCTGAGATGTAGATCTTGATGGATTCCTGAGCAGACGCGAGAGGAGCGATAAGGAGGAGGAGCGCTAGAATCCGAAACATGGGAGGATCGCTGACTTGGTTTAACTCAACTTCGGCCGCGTAGGGGCATGTTGCAATAGGGGATCATGCGCTCTCAACCTCTGAACCGGGCCGCTTCCTGGCCATCGGTCGTTGGCTGAAGTTCGCGCCAGGCGAAACGAGGCAGCCACACATTTTCTTTCCGCTCCACCGCGTCTGCGATCAGCCCCCCCAGGACAGGCGCGAACTTGAAGCCATGGCCGCTTCCACCAGTCGCAACAAACAAACCCGACTCATCGGGGTGTTCGCCAATCCAGAAGTGTTCGTCCCGCGTGTCGCAGTAGAGGCAGCGACGAGTATAGACGACAGGGGCATCCATCAGACCCGGAATCGATTCCGACAGGAACGTCCTCAAGCCGAGATGATCGGCCTCGTAGACGGCCCTCTCATCTTCGGCCGCGTTCATGGTTTTTCCCAGACCATGGCTTGCGAGTTTGACCACTCCTTCGCGCTCGTTGAACGCGAAGCCGTACCATCCGGTTTGGGCCACGTCGGCTGTGAACGTCACCAGTCGTGGCGTTCGAAAGAGGGTAGGATCCGACGGTTTGAGATGGAAGACCGCGTGGCCGGATGCCCGCATGAACGGGGCCAAAGCGGGCACCAGCAGCGGAGTCCAAGCCCCAGCTGCGACAATGACGGCGCCGGCTGAGAGGTATCGTCCGGAGTCGGTCACTACGCCGGATCCGCTGACCTTGGTCGCCGTCGCCGTGACAACGCGAACTCCCAGGTCCGTCGCTTTGCGGGCCAACGCCGAGATCAGCCTCCCGCTCTCTACGAACCCGCCCTCGGCATGGAAGAACCCGTCGACATAGTCCGCAGAAAAGGCCGGAAATCGCCTCTGAATGGCGCCTGCGTCCAGTCTCTCTGGGGTGTGCCCGCGCCGGCGAAGAACCTCGTAGCTTTCATACTCGAAGCCTCCGGCCGTCATGGGGTTCTTGGTCAGCATCAAGACCCCAGTCGGGTGGAAGACGCCCTCACAAAGCTCTTCATTCCAGCGTCGGAACACGGGGAGGCACTCCTCCACCAGAGCGGTGTAGCTCTCATCGGCTCCGTACTCCATGCGGACGATCTTGCTGATATCCGTCGAGGAGGCTAGGGGGTGTGGGATGGGCCCCTGGTCGAGAAGACACACCTCGTAACCACGCGCTCTCAACTCCAGCGCGGCCGTCAGTCCGAACACTCCGGCGCCGACGACAAGAAAATCAGGGTTGGTGAGGGTCATGGGAAGTCATCGCCCGCTGTCACGGGAAACCGATTGGAAAAAAGGACCTCAACTCGGACACTTCGCATCAAAGTAACGACCGGTGAGGGAGAACAGACCACCCCTCGGCTGGCAAGTCAGCCCCGTCTTGGTGGGTCGAGCAGTATTCTGTCCCTATACCTACTTGTCAGACTCGCTGCCTGAACACCATGCGCAAGCTTACAATCGCCCTCTTTTTTCTGCTGGCCGGGCCCGCCCGGGCCCAAGTCCAGTCCGAGACAAACGTCCACACTACCATAGCTCAGGAGAAGTTTGTAGCCATGGCTGGCGCACTATCGGCGGAGCACTATTCCTGGCGACCGAGTGAAGGGGTACGGTCGGTGTCTGAGGTGCTCTCTCACGTGGCGGGGACCAACTATGTTGCTGGTGTGTCCGAAGAAAGGCTCAGTACCGAGATGAATATGTTCGGCACGCCTGGAACGGGCCGCTCCTACCTGCTCCTGACGGTGGCCCACCTGCACGAGCACCTCGGGCAGGTGGTGGCCTATGCGCGGTTCAACGACGTTGTTCCGCCCGCCGATGCCGAGTACAGCCACCGGACCATTCACCTGTTCGACGGGCACGTGGTTACAGAAAACTTCATGTCGAAGGCGCACGCCCTCCATGTCTGAACCCGTCATCCAACTCCGGAACATCACCAAGTCCTACAACCACGGCCTGTCGCAGTCCCACGTTCTGCGGCGGGTCAGCATGGACATACAGGAAGGGGAACTCCTTTCCATTATGGGGCCTTCCGGGTCTGGCAAGTCCACCCTGCTCCACATCATGGGGATACTGGATGAACCGTCAAGTGGTGAATACACGCTGTTTGGTGAGACGGTGCATCGAATGAGTTCGAGACGGCGCACACAGCTCCACCGAGAGCATATCGGTTTCGTCTTCCAGGCCTATCACCTTATCGATGACCTGACCGTCTACGAAAACATCGAGACACCGCTGCTGTATCGGAAGATTAAGGGGTCCGAGCGAAAGAGCATAGTCGCGGACATCCTGGACCGCTTCAACATGGTGGCCAAAAAGGACCTGTTCCCGAGCCAACTCTCCGGCGGACAACAGCAGTTAGTAGGAATCGCCCGCGCACTGGCCATCCAGCCCAAGGTAATTTTCGCCGACGAGCCCACCGGCAACCTGGATTCGAGCCAGGGGGACAAGATAATGCTGCTGCTCCGCAAACTGAACGAGGACGATGGTGTCACCATCGTGCAGGTGACCCACAACGAGGACTACGCGGCCGTCGGAGACCGTGTCATTGAGCTAATGGATGGAAGGATCGAGAGGGAATACAGCACAGCCGATGAAGTCATTGCCGAGTGAGGCCATGCATTCTGCTCGGATAGACAACATCTCAGGGAAATGGGACCCACAGTCATGACTACGATTTGCATCCCCATTCCAGACCTGCAGAAGCACAAGACGGTGGAGCTGGAGGTCACAAATCGATGGAGTTCGTCGGATGCGCTCGGAACGGTTAGCATTCACTCCGTCCGGGCGGCGAGGTCAAATCCGATAGAAGCTCTTCGATTCGAGTAGAGCGCGCTTCCCAGTCCAGTTCGGTTACACGGGCAGAATCGGTCCTTGCGGGGCCCCAGACCTCGGGAATCACCTTTGGCGAAGGCGTTCTGAAACATTGACTTCGGTGGCATCCTCGGTGAACTCGGCCTCGAGGTCAAGGAGCGGCTCGGTCTCCTGGTCTTTCACACCCGCGGCGACCGGAGCGGGGAGGCCTGCCCCGGCGATACGCTGAACCCGGTTCCCCAGCGCTTCCAACTTTGCGAGGGCCTTTCTCGTGGAGGCGCTGACGAAGGCTCTGCAGCCGAGCCCCAGGGCGGACAGGCCCAGAACCATAGATCCCAGATTGAACGCGAAACTGCCGAAGAGTCCGGAGGTCTCCAGGAGAAGCGATAGCAGTACCCCGCCCAATCCCAGCACCACCGGGTAGGCAGCCAGAAATAAAAAGAGTTGTTGCTGGAGGAATATTTCCGTCGTGCCATCCTTGGAAATCAGAGTCGCCTGCCTTGGCACTTCCTCACCGCTCGTCCATGTGAGCGCCGGGCCGATGGCAGAGGTTTGCCCGGGGACACCCGCTTCTCGGTTGAGTTCGACGACGATTTCTCCCCAGGTGTCTTCTCCGGTTTCGGAGGAAATCAAGCGAGAGACGGAAAGGTCGAACGGGCCGCCTAGCAGGCGGACAAAGCGCGACGGCGACTTTTCGTGACCCTGATGAGATTGACTGGCTTCCGCCGCGGCCTGGGCGAGGTGTTCGGGGGAGATGCCGATCTCTGCGGCTATTTGTTGCACCTCGTCGAGCGACAGTCCTTCGCCGGCTCCACCGGCATTTTCCTGAAGCTCCGTAGCCCGGCGCAGCATTTCCCCTACTTGAGAGTCTGAAAACAGTCGGGTCATCGTACTGGATCGCGGGAGGTTCTAGCCGTTTCCAGCGGGGCGTCCTGATCATCCTCGGCCGATTCCAGGTTTAGCAGAGATGCGGCGTGGTGCGGGGATGGGGCCAACGGATCGGTCGCCTCTTGGAACGAAGCGGCGAGGATTCGTTCATTTTCGCCCTCCGAAGCCGACGTTTTTGGCAGTTTTTGTAGGCGACTTATGACGCCCTCGAGCCTGTGCTTCTGCTTGGCCGCCCATTTGCGCAGGAAGGATCTGTAGGCTGCCGCCCCCCCAAGGGCTCCCGCGAAAACTGCGAGCGCGATGTACGGACCCGGGCCGAAT
>CAYXSE010000008.1:20968-31442 GCA_964466675.1 uncultured Rhodothermales bacterium
AATCCAGCCGCGATAGCCGGCAAATAGCCAAACGTTACCAGCGGGTGCCGATGGTCCAGCCGAATCTCGAGTCCGCCCCCGGTCTTGACGAGGGTGGCGTCGGTTTGTGTTGCACCACCCTCAAACGATCCGTCATCATCGGTCCAGCTTCGCGATTGACCAAGCCTGGAGTCCCTGCCCTGTCGGCCCGTCTGCCTCCGCAGCTCGAGAATCATCGACTCCCATACCTTCTCCTCGGGAACGCCGCGTAGGGTCCCGGACGCGGACGCCCTAAAGGGTCCGCCGATAAAGCGAATAAAGGAGCCAGGCGCCGGGCCGGTTTCCTGCTGGAGACTGGCTTCCGAAGCCGCCCGGGACAGGTGCTCTGGCGCGATGCCCATTTCGCGCGCAATCTGCCCAATCTCTTCGAGGCTTAGTTCGTCTAGTTCTTCGCCGTTTTGATCCTGAAACTCCGTCGCGCGACGAAGGAGTTGCCCTACCTGGGCTCTTGAATACGAACGCTTCATTCCGGGAGACGACCATTGTGAGGGAGGAATGGCCTCTTACGGTAGTTCGTATCAGATGTTTGGAGGCTATTCGTCGCGCAGGGCGTCCACCGGATTCGCGTACGCGGCGCGAAGAGACTGGGTGGTCACGGCCACCAGCATCACGATGGCCGCGGTGAGACCGGCAACTGCGAAGGGTAGGACACTTACCTGGGTTCGATAGGCGAATCCTTCCAACCACGCACCCACCCCGATCCAGGCCACCGGCGCTGCCAAGAGAAACGCGATTCCGACGAGAACACCAAATTCCAGAGTGAACAATTGCACGATCCCGCCTACGTTTGCCCCCAAAACCTTGCGGAGTCCGATTTCTTTCGACCTGCGGGCCACCGAGATTGCCGCGAGCCCGAAGAGGCCCATGCCTGCGATCAGCATCGCCAGCCAGGAGCTCATGGTCACGATCTCCGATAGCCGTTCTTCCTGTCGATATTGGCTTGCGATGGCGTCGTCCACAAAGGAGTAGGAGAACGGGGTGTCAGGTTCTATTTCCGCCCAGGCCTGCGCTATGGCGTCCAGGGTTGCGGGAATATCGGGTCCGGTCAGGCGGAGCGCGATGTCGGGCGCAAAAGATCCGGGATAGTCCGTGTCTGACGCTCCCGACATGGCAACGTTTGTACTCAACACGAGCACCGCCGGTTGGATGGCGGTATGAAGCGAGGCGAAATGAAAATCTTCCACGACACCAATGATTTCGTGTTCGTCAAAGCCGCCCGGGATGGTTTCCGTCAACGGGTCCGTCCACCCGTGCGCGGCCGCGAATGCCTCGTTGATAATCATGGCCCTGTCTATATCGCTGGCCTGGTTTCTGTCGAAGTCCCTTCCGGTGGTCAGGCGGAGTCCCATGGTCTCGATGAAGTTGTGGTCCACCACATTGGCGTAGTGGCGCCGGTAAGATCCGTCGGTTGCCGTGTAGCCCAACCGTAACCAGCCATCTTCGTCGAATAACATGGCCGCTGATGTCACTGCAACGATATCCTGGCGACCCGCCAGGCGAAACCGGAGCCTGTCCGCGATGGCCCTACCCTCGTTCGCTCGGGCCAAAGTCGGGATCGTCACAACGGACTCCTCATCGAAGCCGAGATCCTTGTCCTGAATGTACCGGAGCTGGTCACTCATGATCAGGGTGGAAGCGACCAGTAGGATCGAAAGCGCGAATTGCGCCACCACCAGGCCCTTTTGTACTACGCTCTTGTCAGATCGACCCGAAGAACTCCCGCGGATGGCTGCAATGGGGCTAAACCGTGACAGCACCAGGGCGGGATAGAGTCCGGCCAAGAGCCCGACGAACACGAAGAGTGCAAGGACGTCAGGCCGGTTGGCCAATCCCAGGAAAGGGTAAGGGATCGCTGCGCGATGTTGTTGAACGCCGGAAGCGCCACTGAGGCAAGGCTTAGGCCAATTGCCACCGAGACCCCTGTCAGTAGGAGCGCCTCACCCCAGTACTGTCCCATGAGTTGGTTGCGTCCTGCCCCCATCACCTTCCGGACACCAACCTCTTTGGAGCGACCTAGTGACCGACTCACCGACAGCGTCACAAAATTGATGCATGCGATGGTCAGGATGAGAAGCGCCAGACCGATCAGGACGCGGACATACACCGGATTCACCACCGTGGAGTATCCGGCTGGGAAGTCGGGGTTCATGTGAATGTCCATGAGGGGCTGAAGCCCGACCGTATACTGGCCTTCCTCAACGCGATTCCCCAGCAAAGGGGCCAGTAGTCCCGGAATTTTGGCTTCGACCTCAGTGCGAAGCTCTGATGTTTGGAGACGATGGCCCTATTGCAACGGTTATGCCAGAGCCTGGCAATCCCGCGTTTCGACCAGATTCGGGCTTCTTGGGAACTCCGGCTGAACGCACACGGTCACGCGCCGTCCGATATCGGACAATGCCAAACCGAGGCGCACGACTGATAGGCGGGCGGCACCGAACGATGACAGTCAGCCGGGAGCCTATCTATTCCACCGGAACCAGGTCTTCCACTCGGCAGAGGTAGGAATCGTATGCGGTAGGATTGGCCGGAAGCGGGAAGCAAAAATATTTTTCGCCCGTCAGGAAGGCAATCGGTTGGTATTCCTGGCCTTCACTGAAAATCACCTCCACCGATGAGAGTTGCTTGTCTCCATGCTCGCCGGATGCGGACGAATACGGCATGATCTCGGATCCCTCGGGTAGGCGCAGGTTCTGCATCAGTCCAATACCTCTGCGAAGAAATCCATGTCGCTTTCATTGTTGTGGGCCAGAGCCCAAAGGTCACATACTGCGTCGGTACTGTCCACCAACTTCGAACAACGCCGAGGTAATCTGCCCCAGGGAACAGACTCTGACGGCTTCCATCAGGACGGAGAAGACATTCTCACCGGCGCGGGCCGTCTCCTGAAGCAGGGCCAGTGCCGCGGGCGCCTTTTCCGAATTTCGCTTCTGAAAGGCCCTCAATGCCGAGATCTGATTGTTCTTTTCGTCGCCGGAGGAGCGCATGAGCGCGGGCTCCGCCTGGCCGGCGGGCCCAGGCCCTTCCGCTTGGAACGTGTTAACTCCGATCACAGGCAGTTCTCCCGACAGTTTACGGCGCTCATAAAGCATAGACTCTTCCTGGATCCGGCCTCGCTGGTACATGGTCTCCATGGCTCCCAGCACACCGCCTCGATCGTTGATGCGCTCGAACTCGGTGAGCACGGCTTCTTCCACGAGGTCCGTCAATTCGTCTATGATGAACGCGCCCTGAAGCGGGTTCTCGTTCTTGGCGAGGCCCAACTCGCGATTGATAATCAGCTGGATGGCCATGGCCCGCCTCACGCTCTCCTCGGTGGGTGTCGTTATGGCCTCGTCGTAGGCGTTGGTGTGCAGCGAATTACAGTTGTCGTAGATCGCCATCAGCGCTTGAAGCGTGGTCCTGATGTCGTTGAACTGGATCTCCTGGGCGTGCAGGCTACGACCTGATGTCTGGATGTGGTATTTCAGTTTCTGGCTGCGCTCGTTCGCTCCGTACAGATCCCTCATCGCTACGGCCCAAATGCGCCGTGCCACACGCCCGATCACGGCGTATTCCGGATCCATCCCATTCGAGAAGAAGAAGGAGAGGTTGGGCGCGAAAGCGTCCACGTCCATTCCACGAGCCCGGTAGTACTCGACCAGTGTGAAGCCGTTGGACAGCGTGAAAGCGAGCTGTGATATGGGGTTGGCCCCGGCCTCGGCGATGTGATAGCCCGATATAGACACCGAGTAGAAATTGCGAACCGCGTTGTCTATGAAGTGCTGCTGGACGTCACCCATCAATCGAAGGGCGAACTCGGTCGAAAAGATGCAGGTGTTCTGGGCCTGGTCCTCCTTCAGAATGTCCGCCTGCACGGTTCCGCGAACCGAGCTTTGAGCGGCCTTGGCGAGCCTCTCATATTCTTCCGCGGCAAGGACGCCCCAGTCCACAAGATCCTTTCCGGTGGCACCGAGAAGACCGAGACCGAAGCCGTCGTTCGTGGGAGGAAGGTCTGCCTCCGGACCCCCAGGACCCGTGGGCAGGTACTTGGGCCGGTCAGAGCCCAGATGCTCAGCCAGCGCCGCTTCCACGGCTTCCCACCTGTCGTTCTCGCGCAAGTAGCGCTCCACCTGCTGATCGATGGCCGTATTCATGAACATGGCCAGAAGCATCGGCGCGGGACCGTTGATGGTCATGGACACGCTGGTGGTCGGAGCACAAAGATCGAAGCCCGAGTAGAGCTTCTTCATGTCATCCAGCGTACAGATCGACACCCCGGCGTTGCCCACCTTACCGTAGATATCCGGCCGTTCGTGCGGGTCGAAACCATATAGGGTGACCGAATCGAACGCGGTCGAGAGCCGTTTCGCCGGAAGCCCCTCCGATACCAAGTGGAAGCGACGATTGGTGCGTTCTGGGTTTCCCTCGCCGGCGAACATCCTCGTCGGATCCTCGCCCTCGCGCTTGAACGGGAAGACACCCGCGGTGAATGGAAAATAGCCAGGTAGATTCTCCATCAAGGCAAACCTCAGCCGCTCCGCCGGATCCTCGGTCCTGGGGAGGACTACCCGTGGGATTTGTGTCCCAGACAGCGACTCGCGGTACAGCGGGACCGAAAAGTCTCGGTTCCTTACGGTGTACGTGAAGGACTCTGCCTTGTAGGTTGCCGCGAGGTCCTCCCAGCTATCCAGGATGTGCCTGGATCGGTGATCCATCTGGTCCCACCATCGGTCCTCCATCTCCTGGAGGCGTGACTCCAGGAGGTCCTGATCCTTGGGTTCCCAGTCCTTGATCTGTTCGCGCGCACCTTTGGCCTGTCCCCATTTTCGGGCCAGAATCACCTGGTGCTCCACGAACTCGCGGTAGTCTCGACAGGACTCGGTAATCTCGCCCAAGTATCGTTGCCGGCGCGGCGGAATGATGGCCTGGTCTCCCTCGGGAATTTCGGGCAGATCCGTCTCCGAAAGCAGAGACGATTCGCGATCAAACGCATACTCTTCGTTCAATCGATCCAGAATGCCCAGGTACAATCGGCTCACCCCGGTATCGTTGAACTGCGAGGCCATGGTCGGATAAACAGGCATCGTGGACGGGTCCTGCCCGAAGGCCACGCGATTCCGTTGCATTTGCTTCCGGATGTCCCGCAGGGCGTCGGCGCTGCCTCGTTTCTCGAACTTGTTCAGGACGACGAAGTCGGCCTCGTCCAGCATACCGATTTTCTCCAGCTGCGTAGACGCGCCGTAGTCCTGGGTCATGACATAGACCGAGAGATCGACCAGTTCGGTTACCTCGGTGTCGCTCTGACCAATCCCTGCGGTTTCCAGAATGATCAGGTCGAAGCCAGCAGCGCGACACACGGCCAGACTATCGCCGAGTGACTTCGATGTGGCCCGATGCGCCTGGCGCGTCGCAAAAGAACGCATGTAGACGCGCTCCGTGTGTTCGCCATAGATCGAGTTCATCCGAATCCGGTCCCCGAGGAGCGCGCCTCCGGTTCGATTCCGGGTTGGATCAACGGAGACAATGGCAATCTCGATATCCTCGAAATCATTGAGGAATCGACGCACGAGTTCATCGGTGAGCGTGGATTTTCCTGCACCTCCGGTGCCAGTCACCCCAATGGTAGGCACCGGTTTGAGGGCGATTTCAAACGAGAGCCCGCCGTCCCCCCCGGGGTCCGGGACGGCCTCCGCGAGTTCTTGCCCGGCTTCGACGGCCGTCAACTGTCGGGCCAGGATCCTGGGCTGGCGGGTCCCGAGAGAGGAACCGTCTCTCGTGCCCTCAAGCTCGAAATCGCATTCTTCGAGCATGACGTTGATCATGCCCTGAAGTCCGATCTCCAGGCCGTCCTCCGGCGAGAAAATGCGAGCGATTCCATATTCGTGCAGGGCTTTGATCTCGGACGGCACAATGACGCCGCCGCCACCACCGTAGATGCGAATGTGCGGCGATCCGCGCTCCTGGAGCAGATCGTACATATAACGGAAATACTCCATGTGGCCGCCCTGGTAGGAGGAAATCGCGATGCCTTGGACGTCCTCCTGTATGGCGGTGTCGACAATCTCCAGCACCGACCGGTTGTGACCCAGATGGATGACTTCGGCACCGCTGGCCTGAAGTACCCGGCGCATGATGTTGATCGCCGCGTCGTGGCCATCGAAGAGACTGGCCGCGGTGACGAAACGGACGGGCCGCTGAGGATGGTACACGGTGGTTTCCATTCCGGTGCTACGCCCTCCGGACCGCGTTGTTTGGAGCTTCAGTCCGCGATTGCGGGGACGGAAGTCACGCCGACGGAGACGTTTTGTCCCGTCAGGAGACGACGCAGATATCCAGCCTGACCCAAATGTAGCGCCGTGTGGGAGCACAGGTGGAGGAGGAACATGTGTGTGGAGAGCACGGAGCCAGCGATTTTTTCAGGGAAGGTTGCGTCGAGGGTTGCCCGAGAGGTGCCGGGAAGTACGGTCTGAAGCATGCCAATGGCTGCCTGCAGATGCGCCACCACTTCTTCACGGGTGCCGCTGCTGGTTCCGAACTCGGCCTCGCGGTCTCTCACATATCCGGTACCGCCGAGCACGTGACCAATGAAATGACGCAGGTTTCCGGCGATGTGAAGGGCCAGGTTGCCGGCCGAGTTCGTGATGCCGGGCGGCCGGGTCCAGAGAAGGTCGTCATTCGGGAACGCCTCGATCTCGGCTACGAAGGTGTTCAGCTCCCGAGTCAGGAGGCGAAGAATGTGGTCAGTCATGTCGGCCAAGGTAGCCAACTCGCCCGGAGGATCCTGCCGGTCGGCGTCATTTCGTAGCTTAGGCTCCGGAACAACCCAGCGCTGTCATGACCCGTATGTTTGTGTTTTCGCTCCTTGCCGTTATCCTGCTTTGTCCAGCCCCGGCCAGCGGACAATCGAGTGGGCCCAGTGAAGCCTCTGAAATCCGAGACGAGATGCTCCGGCAGTTCAGTGGCTCCAGCCGGAAGATGGTAGCGTTATCCGAGGCCATGCCCGAAGACCTGTACGCGTGGAGCACGGGGGAGGGCATGATGACCGTAGCCAAAGTCTATGCGCACATCGCCCGATACAATTTTATGTATCTCGAAGACCAGCTGGGGGTGCCTGCTCCAAGCGATATCGACCTGGATATGGTCGAGGACCTGACCGACAAAGCAGTGATCACCGAGCTTCTGAAACGATCCGTGGATCACGTTCTTGCGCACGTCCCGAAACTCACCGATGACACCCTGACGGAGAAGACCAGGCTTTACGGACGCGACATCGCCGGCTGGGCCGTCCTGGTTCAATTGGTGACGCACCTCAACGAGCATGTCGGGCAGGCCGTCGCGTACGCCCGGATCAATCAGATCGCCCCGCCCTGGGCGAGCTAACTCTTTTGGCCAGAGCCTTCTGGGCCGGGCCTTCCCGCCGAGCCTTCCGGCCAAGCCACGGCCACCACATGATCATCCCGGATGGCGAAGCGGGCACTCCAAGTCCGGATTCCCTGAATCACCGCTTCCCCGGATTCAAGATCGATTTCCAGTCGTAGAGACTTGGGCGATCGTCTCAGACCGGTACGCTTCCCTTTCAGGACGGCCTCCTTGAGGGCCCAAAAAAGGACCAGTTGTTGGTCTTGTGGAAGCGGTACTGACTCTCTAAGGCCCTGCTCATCCGGGTGAAGGACGAATCGAAAAAGGGATTCCGATCGCGGCCGGACCAACTCAAGGTCCAGACCTATCTCGTGCGTGGAAATCGCGGCGGCGGCGTAGATGCCGCTGTGCGAAATGGAAACATTGAAGTCGCCGCCGGGGACATCGAGCGATCCGTCCTCGCGAACCTCCAGGGGGACCTCCCTCGCGGAGCGCCCCATGGGCTCAGCCAGAAGCGTTCTCGCCGCGAATCGTCCCAAGGTGAATGAGCGACGCCTGGCTTCGCTACCGAATCCCGTTCGACGGGCCAATTCGGACTCGGTCAAGACAGTGTCCGCGTCGCCAGGCACAGACACGCCATCGACAACCTGGAGAAAGCTGATGTGATCCGGGAGGTTCACGCAGGCCGGGCCGCAGGCGGCCTTCAGGTCTTAACCCGCCGCGTCCCAATGATCGGCGACGGCTTCCCAATTGACGACATTCCAGAACGCGGCCACGTAGTCCGGCCGCCGGTTCTGATAGTTCAGGTAGTAGGCGTGCTCCCACACGTCCAGCCCCAGGATCGGCGTATCTCCATCCATGAGTGGGCTGTCCTGATTGGCCGTCGAGTAGACAGCCAGGGATCCGGTAGAGGTGGCCACAAGCCAAGCCCAACCGCTGCCGAATCGTGTCCCCGCTGCGCCCGCGAACGCCGCCTTGAACTCATCGAAGGAGCCGAAATTATTGTCAATCGCCTGGGCCAGATCTCCCGATGGAGGTCCGCCACCATTGGGTGACATGATGCTCCAGAACAAACTGTGATTGGCGTGGCCGCCGCCATTGTTTCGAACGGCACCCTTCACCGATTCAGGAAGGTCGGCGAACTCCGTGAGCAGCTCTGCAACGGACATATCCTCAAGGTCCTCATCGCCGTCGATGGCCGCATTCAGTTTGTCGACGTATCCCTGATGGTGCTTTCCATGATGGATCTCCATGGTCCGGGCGTCAATGTGGGGCTCAAGTGCATCGTGAGCGTACGGGAGTTCGGGCAGAGAGTGAGCCATATCCATTCGAGTCGGTGCGGTTCTGGAAGCGAAGGCCTCGTTGAAAGATCAAGCCAGAGAACGGCGGTAACGCGGCAAGGTTGCCGAGTGAATCAGCCGAGAGCGTCCAGCATTCGGTACCGGTCTCGCTTGGTCAGCTTCCCCTCTTCCTCGAGAGCACGCAGCGCATCCTCCACGGCTCCGTGATCCGTGGCATCGCGACGCTTGGCGGCCCGGGCTTCGGTATCCGCATCGAAGTTGACACCTTTCAGCATGGCCTCGCTGAGAAAGTGCGCAATGTGCTGGCCTGCCTCCGCTTTGGCGGAAAAGTCCATCTCCGCCACCAGCGTTGCTCTTCCGCGATTGACGTCCAGAAGGACTCGCCGGCCGCCCAGGAATTTCTTCTTGGTGGTCACTCTGACGATGTCGTCGTACCGGATTTCCTGTGGTCGCTCGAGGTCTGTGTTCTGGAAAACGAGGGACTCCTTGCAAAAAATGGCTCCGTCCTTCGCGCTGCCCATCAGAGTCCCGTCGTAAAGAGCCAGCACATCCGGGATCTGGACCTGGGGGGCGTAGTCCTGAATCGCGTTGTCCAACTTACCCGGAGGGATATGGGGGGCCACGTAAAGCCCCAACTTCGGGGCATGTGGGATCAGATCCTGGACAAGAGTGCGCACCATTAACCTCAGGGCATGACCGCTACTGCGGATTCAAAGTACGAGGCGGTGAGGTCCATCAGCTGGGGGTACACTCCGAGGACGAGCAGCATCGCGGCGCAAAACACAATCACGGCGGCGGAAGAGGCGGGGACGGGGAAGGAATGGTCCGAGACAGGGACGCGGACCTCATCCTCGCTCTTCATGAAGAAGACCACCAGCACACGCAAGTAGTAATACGCAGAGATCGCGCTGGCAAGAACGCCCACAATGACCAGCCATGTAAGCCCCGCATCAACAGCCGGCGCGAATACGGCCACCTTCCCGAGGAAGCCACCCAGCGGCGGGAATCCAGCCAGGCTGAACATGAAAACGGCCATGGTCCATCCGAGAAGGGGCTTCCTGTGTCCAACACCCGCGAGCGAATCGAGGGTCTGCTCGCGGCCTTGTTTGCCGTCCCACTCCAGGAAGGCCATCACCCCAAACGCGCCCACATTCATGAACGTGTAGATGAGCAGGTAATAGAGCGCTCCCGAGTACCCCGCGTCACTGCCTGCGGAGAGCCCAACCAGCACGTAGCCCGCATGAGCTACGGATGAATACGCCAGCATGCGCTTCACATTATTTTGGGCGAGGGCCATAATATTGCCCAGAACCATCGTGATGAGCGCCACGATGGACAGTGCGTACATCCAGCGCTCGGCCGGGAGTGCCACGTACAACACCAGAATCAAGGAGCCAAACGCGGCTGTCTTCGACGTGGTCGACATGAATCCGGTGAGGGTAGTCGGTGCCCCTTGATAGACGTCTGGAGTCCACATATGGAATGGAACTGCACCGACCTTAAACAGGAATCCCACCAATAACAGCGCGACGCCGGCCCATAGAAGCACTGAGGTCCCGCCAGTGGCGATGGCCACGGCTATCTCCGGAAGGGCGAAGGACCCTGTAGCGCCGTAAATCAGCGCCATCCCGTAGAGGAAGAACCCAGTCGAAAAGGCCCCCAGAAGAAAATATTTGAGCGCACTCTCGATTCCTCCCTCGTCATCGCGAACGAGCCCTGTAAGGATGTAGAGGCAGATGGACATCGTCTCCAGCCCCACGAATACCGCAACCAGATTGTTCGCGGCTCCGAGAACC
>CAYXSE010000008.1:31464-32306 GCA_964466675.1 uncultured Rhodothermales bacterium
GATCAGAATAATGGCGTACACCTCTCCGTAGTGACGTCCAATTCTTGCGAGGTACGGCCGACATAACTCCACCGAGAGCCCGGCGCCTAGCAGTACCACCACGTTGACAAACGACGCATACCCCCCCGTGCGCAGCATTCCATAGAAGGCCTCGCCTGCGGGGTCGCGGACCTTCAGGAGTTCGATGACCAGCGCCGCACCGAGGCCCAGAAGGGTTAGCGTCGGGATGGCCTTATGATCGTTCGAGAAGCTGTCGAGCACGATCACAAAAAGTCCAAGAACCGCCAGCAGGGACAGAGGGGCGGTAATCAGGAGATCTGCGGCGAGATCTACGTAAGCGTTGGTCAGGTCCATGATTCAGGTTCCGTTCACGTCCACGCGAGCATATTCACCCGGCGAGCCAGATCCAGATCCAAGTTCGTTACCCGATTGTCCGCGTCGTGCGTGGTTAGCCGGAGACGGACGGTGCTGTAAACATTCCAGATCTCCGGGTGATGATCCAGCTCCTCCGCCTCGAAAGCGATACGCATCAGGAAACTCATGGCCTCCCGAAATCCGGAGAACTTAAAGGTCTTTTCCAGCCGGTTATCTGCATACGTCCAACCCGAAAGATCATTCAGGGCGGACGAGATGTCGCTGGGGTTGAGAGCGATTCTAGAACCAGTCACTGTAGAACACGACGTAGATGACAAAATACACGGGAAGCAGAATCGGGATCGAATACCGAATGATGTAGCCCATAAAGGAGGGCGTTTCCACTCCATTGGCTTCGGCGATGGCCTTCACCATGAAGTTGGGGGCGTTGCCGATGTAGGACATGGCGCCGAAGAAGACAGCGGCCA
>CAYXSE010000009.1:0-31664 GCA_964466675.1 uncultured Rhodothermales bacterium
TCTTGTCCTCGATGGACGGACAGTAACGCGGCCCCTTACCCTCGATTCGCCCCGTGTACATGGGACTCCGGTCGAATCCGGTACGAAGCACCTCGTGTGCCCGGGCGTTGGTAAAGGCCAGGTGACAGACGATTTGATCCTTGGGTACGGAGTCCGTCAAGAATGAGAATGGGCGTGGATCGACATCTCCCGCCTGCGCCTCCATTTGATCGTAGTCGATGGTCCTCCCGTCCAAACGCGGCGGAGTGCCCGTCTTCAGTCTGCCGCTTTCGAATCCCAGACCCTGCAACGTCGCGGTCAGCCCGGTGGCCGCCCTCTCTCCCATCCGTCCTCCCCCGAACTTACTCTCCCCGACGTGCACGACTCCATTCATGAAGGTGCCATTGGTCAAGATGACCGACCTGGCCATGAACCGAGTCCCGAGTTGGGTGACCACACCGGCAACTCGACCAGATCGGACAATCAGGTCGGTCACCATATCGCCCCGCATGGAAAGACCGGGAGTAGAATCCAGCGTCTCTCTCACCTTGGAGGCATACAGCATGCGATCGCATTGCGCCCTGGGACTCCACATGGCGGGTCCCTTCCGACGGTTCAACATTCGAAACTGAATGCCCGAAGCATCGGCCATCAGCCCCATCAATCCGCCCAGTGCGTCAATCTCCCGAACGATCTGCCCCTTGCCAATTCCGCCGATCGCGGGATTGCAGGACATTTTTCCGACAACATCCAAGTTCATTGTTATCAGCAACGTACGGCAACCCATTTGGGCCCCGGCGTATGCCGCCTCGGCCCCGGCGTGACCGCCTCCAACTACAATGATATCGTATTGTGAATCTGTCACTTCCTGTCACTTCCCTGTCATTTCCCTGTCACTTCCCTGTCACTTCCCGATGCAGAACCTACCGAATATTTCCGCCAAAACGTCCTCGTTCGTGATATCGCCGGTGATGGCGCCGATCGAGTCCAGAGTGCTCCGTAAATCTACGGCGAACAACTCGCCTCCCAAGTTATTGTCCAGGCATCGTCTGGCAGAGGAGAGGCCTTCGGCTGCCGAACGCAGATGACCCACGTGCCTGGCGTTGATCATGCCCGGCGAGGCTTCGTAGTCCAGGAGGGCAGGAGGGAGGAGTCGGACGATTTCTTCCAGTAGCGCTTCCAGAACTGCCGGCTCGTCCAACGCATTCCTCGCCGACAGGAAGATTGCGGTCTCGGCGGGAGCAGTAGGGCTTAAGTCCGCCTTGTTTGCTACCAGAACCACGACTAACGCGGGCTGATCATCGGCCAGTGCGGAAAGATACTGTTTCTCCTCCGCGTCCAGTCCCAGGGTCGAATCGAAAACGTAGATAAGAACGTCAGCCTTGGTGATGCGATCTTTGGCCCTGAGAACTCCCTCGCGTTCGACTCCCCCGGTCGCATGGCGAAGACCGGCCGTGTCCGTCAAACGGACAGGCAAACCGGCGAGGGTCATCTCCGCATCGACAAAATCGCGCGTAGTTCCCGGAATATCGCTCACGATCACACGCTCCGATCCAACCAGAGCGTTCAGGAGGGTCGATTTGCCAGCATTCGGCCTCCCGGCCAATACCATGGAAAGGCCGTCCCGTAGCGTATCGGTGTATTCAGCCGAGGCGAGTAGTCTTGTCACCAGCGTCTCGAGCCCATCAAGCAAACCCGCGATCTGTGATCGATCCGCGAACTCGACATCCTCTTCGATGAAATCCAGCTCCAGCTCCACCAGGCCACATAATTCCAATAGCCCGGACCGAAATGAGCCCAACTCCGCCTTGAGTCGCCCCTGGAGTTGCCGGAGGGCAACTCGCTGCGCGGCCACGGACCTAGAATGAATGAGATCCATGACCGCTTCGGCCTGATCCAACCCCAGTTTTCCGTTCACAAAGGCCCGTTGAGTGAACTCTCCAGCCTGCGCCGCCTCAGCCCCGTGATCGAGAAGTGCCTTCAGGATCTCTGAAGGAGCTACCGCACCACCGTGACAGCAAAACTCCACGACATCCTCGCCAGTGGAAGACCGAGGGCTCCGAAATACCGTGGTGACGACCTGGTCGATAGCTCGACCCTCCCGATCGCGTACGACTCCAAACCAGACCGTGTGAGAGGGGACAAGATTCAGGTCTTCTGCCGAACCCGAATACACCTCGGCCGCGATGGAAATGGCCTTGGGTCCCGACATGCGAACGATTGACAGCGCTGCTTCACCTCGAGCGGTTGCAATTGCCGCTATGGTGGAATCGCTCAATCGCTACCTCCGACCCTTCTTCTTCTTTGTTGAGCCGCCACCCTTGCCTGCCTTGGCTCCCTTGGCTCCCTTGGCAGGAGCCGGGTCTTTGGGCGCCTGCATTAGTTCCGGATTGGCTTGGAGACTGCTGTTGATGAGCTTCTGCTGAGCAGCCGAGAGCACATTGTAACAGAGATAGTACAGATTGAGGCCGGCCGCCAGACTGTTGAATATCACAAATATCATGACTGGCATGAGATACATGAACATCTTGGCTTGCGGATTGGCCGACGGACTCGCTTGGAGACGCATCTGAACCACCATGGACATTCCCATGAGCGCCGTGAAACCCGAGACGTAATCGCCATACATCGGGATGTCGAAGGGGAGGCTAAAGAGCACATCCGGTGCCGACAGGTCAGCGGCCCAAAGGAATCCCTGCTGCCGAAGCTCAATCGCCTGAGGCAGGAACTGCCAGAGCGCGATGATGATCGGATACTGTAGAAGCATTGGGAGACAGCCTCCAATCGGGTTGACCCCGGTCTCCTTGTACATCTTCATCATCGCCTGCTGCTGCTTCTGCGGCGAATCGGTGTACTTGGCCTTGATCGCTTCCATGCGCGGTTGCAACTCGCGCATCTTGGCCATACTGGTGAACGATTTCTTGGTCAGCGGATACAGAACCAGCTTCACCAGGATGGAGAAGACGATAATGACCAGCCCGTAGTTGGGCAGGAGGGTGGCCAGGAAGTTGAAAGTGGGGACGAAGATGAACCTGGCGAGGGGCCGTGTCACGGTCTCGAAAAAGTCCCATCCGTAGTCCACCATATCGTACAGATCAGCGTCATACTGCTTGAAACGCGATATCTCAATCGGCCCCAGATAGAGTCTGAAGGCGTCCGTCTGGACGGGGCGGGGAAGCGCTAAACCGGCACTGAAAACGTGCCGAAGGTCCTGACTGTCGGTCTCACCGAACCTTTCCCCGATCAGCTCGGCTCCTCTAGCCGGTTCATCCGGAAGAATGACCGCCGCGAAATACTTATTCTTGACCGCGATCCAATCGACGTCCCCACGTATCGATTGCTCATCGTAAGTCTCTGAAGTCAACACGACCTCCTCAACCGAACCCCCACTTCGAGCGTACGCGCCCGACGCCTGCGACTCCGTTGATCGCTTGATTTCAGAGAAGGGAATCGCTCCATTCCAAATGATCTCATAACCCGCAGGCGTGAGAAACTCTTCGGGCCGATCGATAGAAACGTCCAGCCCAACTTCGTACGTCCCGCGAGTAAACGTGTAGGTCTTGGTCAGGGAGCCCGCTCCCACTTCGGTTGTCAGGCTGATTTCTAGTGGCCGATCGCCGACGTCGAACTGGGAGCCTGATACACTCGAATCAAAGAAAAAACTGCGGGTGTCATAGACCCGGTTGTCCGGCGTCGTGAACACCAGCGAAATAGCGCCCGAGAGGGACGTGTCGACCAACTGGACAAAGGACGAATCGCCCGCGTTGATGTGTTCCGTCAGTTCGAAAGACCTGAGCGTCGCCCCCTTGGTCGAGAGAACCGCGAGGTACAAGTCTGTCTGGATGGTAAGAAGCCTGTCCTCGCCGATTGCCACGCCCGAGAGTGTTGCATCCACCGCCAACTGGCTTACACTGGAGAGTGTCTCGGTCAGTACGGGCTCGTCGGCCTCCGGAAAGGCAAATTCTTCGGGAACCACCAACTCGACGCCCGTGGAGTCCCCGCCCAACGCGGGAGTCTGGACTGGTGGCGTCAACCACGTCAGCCAGGCCACCATAATTAGCGCAATCAGGATGGTGGCAGTTACTACGTTCCGGTCCACAATGGAAAAAGGGGTTGGTTAGGAATGGGACTCATCCGCAGAGTCGCTGATCGCGGTCTCGATCTTCTGAATCGCCTCCAGGACGTTACTCCGGAGGCGCCTGAAATCAGGCTCAGCGGCATCGGCTTGCCGCCGATCAACCAGAACCAGGGCTAGAGACCTGGTCGGGCCAAGAAGCCTGCCAACGGATTCCGAGAGCGGCCCGTGACCCACTTGGCGGTAGGCCTCTTTTAGCCGCCGCCGCACAAGGTTCCTTGGAACACCTCTCATCCCCCTGGGAGCGGCAACTCCAACCTGTACGCGGACCCCAGCGGGCAGTTGCGAAGACTCTACGACCCGGTAGAGGATCCGGATAGTCCCGGCGCTGACTGATTTCCGCTGGCCATCTCGGAAGAGAGACCGAATCAAGTGCCGCCGCTTCAGGCGATGGCTACGGGGTAGACGCTCGCTACTTCCCGCTGCGTGTGTCACTGACAGTCAAAGCTACGCGGCCCTTGGCACGCCGCCGGGCGAGTAGCTTTCTCCCGTTCTTGGTAGCCATGCGAGACCTGAAGCCGTGCTTGTTTGCACGCTTTCGCCGGCTGGGATTATACGTCGGTTTCATGTCTCTTCGATCTCCGGTGGAATTACTCGCCGCAAAAACGGCACAGGACAGTCAATGTACGACTTTCGATATTCAAATCAACGATTCTGGTTGACAATAGTGTGAATGCGCGCCTACTTTGATGGGCTCTGCGGGAATAGCTCAGATGGTAGAGCATCAGCTTCCCAAGCTGAGGGTCGCGGGTTCGAGTCCCGTTTCCCGCTCATCTGCCTCCGAGGTGTCCCCTCAGTCCATTTCGGGCGGTTAGCTCAGCTGGTTAGAGCACCTGCCTTACAAGCAGGGGGTCACTGGTTCGAATCCAGTACTGCCCACATAAACCCATGTAACGCGTTGTGTTGCATGGGTTTTGTTTTGAGCGGTCCAATAACATCGGTAGACCAACATCACATGATATTGAGTCAGGTAGGCCAGAGTCCGCCAGTGAATGCGCTTCGGAGTGCGCTCTGCGTGATCTGCGTAGGAAGGTTTGAGTACGAAACCGGGCTAGAGAAGCGCCCCATCAAAGCCGAGTCTAGCTTCGGGAGCTCTCTCGTCAAGTGTGCAAACACAAGGGGCTACGGCGTGAGGATTTCAGAGAGCACCACCACCTTCATGTTCGTTTTTTCTTTGAAATCGCCATCGTTCGTGATCAGCGTCGTGCAACCCATGCTTTCGGCAGTCGCCAAATGAACCGCGTCTGGCAGTTTGAGCGGGTGCTTGCTCCTAATGTCGGCCGCGGATTCCCACAAGGCGCGTGTGATATGGGCAACGCGGAAATGGGCCTTGTTCCGAAGCGTTTGATGAAAGGCGTGGATCAGGACGGGGTTTTGGTCTCGCAGCGGCTTTACCAGACACTCAGCAACCGTAATCTCCCCGGTTATCGCTTCAATCGTGCCCTGGTCAATGGCCGCAAACAGCGGATCAAGTACCGTTGCATAGGGGTCAATCCCTTCAACATAGAAAATGAAGGAGCTGGTATCGAGATACACGCGTTCTCCGCTGATCTCGTCTAGGATTCCCATTCGTCACGCAGATTACGAACGTAGGAATCGACCTCCTCAGCACTTGAAAAGGATTTGCCTCCTCCGACTCCACGCAAGGAAGCCAACGGGGGATTGTCCTCGGAGGCGACCGCATCTCGAACAGCGCCGCGACTCACGATAACCAGCCTGACCGTAACACCGCCGTCGCCGGTGGTGATTTCTACCTCTTCTCCTCCTGCAACCTGGTTAAGCAGGTCGGGGAGTCGGTCTTGTGCCTCTCTCGCTGATAAGGTTGTCATGGTTCAAAAGGATCGTTTCGACTCTAACAAGGCTTGTACCGATTGTCCAGCTAGAAAGTTTTGTGGTGGTCGCTGCCTTTCCTCAACCATCCAGATGCAGAAAGGGGAGTGAGGTAATTCCATCCCCTTCCTTGCGTCTGAATCTGCCCGCAGTTTCCTCAAGCGCGGCAGCTTCCGATCCAGCGCTCTCGACCTAGTGGGCCATGACCGCGTCATAGGCAATCCCGACCCACATCTCCGGTCCGAGAAAGCCACCGCCCCAGGTCTCGTTGAAGTCATGCATCAGGTCAGCGGCAACGACTTCCTCGCGGGTTTTGCCGTCCGCCACCAGCGCCAAGATCCTCTCCTGGGCGGTCGCGAGAACGGATCGATACGCCTCCAGGTCGGTCCGATTGGCAAGAGCACCGTGGCCGGGAATAATTTTCGTGTCGGGACCCGCGATTTCCAGTACGGCGTCCACGGCGGCAATCATGCCCGCCATGGTCCCGCCGGTGGATGTATCGATGAACGGGTACATCTTGTTGAAGAAGGTGTCCCCCATATGGACTACGTCTGCTCCGACGAAGTGGACGACGGCGTCCCCGTCTGTGTGGGCCGTCGACACGTGAAATACTCGGATCTCGTCACCGTTCCAATGAAAGGACACGGCATCGGTGAAGGTCACGACTGGTAGGGCCGCCTCCGGAGATGGGGGTGTTCGGGTGTCAAAGACAGCCAGAAACTGTTCGGTGCTCATTCGCTCCCGCACGTTCTCATGGGCAACTATCGTCGCTCCACCTTCTCCCCAGGCCTCATTACCCCCGGTGTGATCACCATGCCAGTGAGTGTTCACCAGGAATCGCACTGGTGCGTCTGTGAGGGCGCCGACAGCGGCCTTGATTTTGTCTGTCAGAGGCGCGTATTGGTCGTCTATCAAGAAAGCACCGTCATCGCCAATGGACAGGCCCATGTTGCCGCCGGATCCGACAAGCATGTAGACTCCGTCCGATAACGGAATCGTCTCGATTTCGACGGAGCTCAGGTCTGGCTGAGCCAAAACGGGGCCAACCAACAGCGCTATTGCTGCGAAAAAAAACAGGCGGTCCACGGCGATCTCTGGATTGGTTCGGAAGGGCGCGGCAATATAGCCAGCCGCCTCGAACTAGATGCTGAGCCTTCCTGCGCCCCACCCCTTCACGGCCCTCGGCTCTGGCGGCGTCGCGGGTTCATCAGAAAGGGCGTTCAACATTTCGCCCTTCTCGAAGGGTGCGGCCACGTACTCAGAAAAACCGATCTCCATCAGATGGGCGGGGTCCTCCGGTGTGATCTGGCTTGCGAAAGCCAGTTTCTTCAGATTGGGATGCTGGTCACAGACAGCCTGCATACCGGCCTCCAATTCGTCGGGTAGCGCTGAGTTTACGTCGACGATCATGGCGTTGAACTGACCCTCGGCAAGTACCTGAGATGCCTCCTTCAGGCTGGACGCCTGCTGGCAAGCTATCGCTGGAGCCATGGACAGCGCCAACATTTCGCACGCATCCGGATTGCTGGTCACGACGAGCACAACCGCCTGGGTCCTGGCGTGATCGGGCTCTTGGTTCACAAGCGGGAACTCGACCGTCACGATGGTACCCACACCTTTTTCGCTCTCGACCGATATGGTCCCACCGAGTCGGTCCACGAGCTTCTTCGCGACAGAAAGGCCCAGGCCGGACCCTTCGTGTTCACGATTGGCGTCCATTTGCTCCTGCCGGAAGTCGTCGAATAGCAGAGGAAGGAACTCTTCGCCGATGCCAATTCCGGTGTCAGACACGGTAACACGACCTTTTCCCGGATGCCTCGTCACGGCAATGCAAACTCCGCCCTCGTCGGTGAACTTGATAGCATTGTCTACCAGATTGGTGATGATGCGATCGACACACGCCCGGTCCAGATAACACCAAAGCGCGTGGGGTTCGGTCTCCAGGTGGAACGTAAGCTGTTTTCGTTGGGCCAGGGACTCCAAGGTGGCCGCGACATCCTTGGCACTCTCGGCCAGATCCATCGTGGCCGATTCCAATCCGGCGCTTCCGGACTCCAGCCGCGCCAACTCCAGAACCGAATTGATGGTGTTCAGAAGCCTATGAGAGCTCTCTCTGATCAGGCCGGTGAACTCCTTCAAGTGCTCCGGCACTTCTTCGTGCAGGACCTGGGCAAAACCCATCATGCCTGAGATCGGCGTCCGAATTTCGTGACTCATATTGGTCAAGAAGGCCGTTTTCAGCCGAGCCATGTCTTCGGCGCGATCCCGAGATAGAATCAACTCCTTCTCGTACAGCTCTCGCTCATCGTCAAGCCTGGCTCGATGAATTCCAATGGCCAACAGGTCTGCGACGTCACGAGCAATACTGAAGTGCTCGTCGGTGAAGACGTTCGCCTCATCTGATTCCAGACAGAGGACTCCGACGGATTCCTCTTGAACGATCAAAGGGACGTTTACATAACTCCGAATGCTTTCGGCCAACATTTGGCGTTCGGCATCCGTGAAGTCTGTCTCGTTCAGTAGATCCGGCCGATGAACCATTTCTATGCCGAGCTCGAGGCTTTCCAGAGGTATCGCCTGCCCGAGTTTTCGCGGAGTCTCTTTCTTGGAAACCAGGCCCATGATTTGTGCCGTCCCCCTGGGAAGATTGCTCTCGTTAAGGCTTACGTGAATCCCCGGGACCAATTCTCCCATCCTAACCAAAGCGAGGCGAACCGAATCGACGATCTCATCGCCCTCCAGGAGGGACCTTTCGATCGAGTTCAGGAGCTGGAGTCTGAGGGTGTAACCCCGGAGCGCGTGCTCGGCGTGTTTCCTCACCCCAACCTCGTGCTCCAAATCCGCCTTTCGCCTCTCCAGATTACTATTCATTTTCTCGAGGTCGGCCATCGCCGACGCCATGGTGCTCTCGAACAGGGACTTGTATTTCGACTCGCTCTCTCTCAGCGACCGCTCGTTCTGGCGATGTTCGCGAACGGAAGACTGAAGCGTGCCGGCCTGAAGCCGTACACTCTTGTGGCGTTGCTGCCACTCTTTCGCCGCACTGCTGAGACGCTTCATCTGGAACACGCCTGCTGCCGTACAGATGGCGAGAAAGATCAAGAACCCGGAGAACCCCATCATCAACCTGCCATCCTCGCGGGCGGCGGCCCGTACCGCTTCTCGACGGAGCCCTACATACACACTTGCCACGAGCCGGTTTTGGCTGATCACAGCCGCCGTAACCGTTTCCAAGTCCTCCTGGAAGGCTATATCGGTGTAGGCCGCCCAGTCTTCGCCGAGCTCGAATTTTCCGGTGGCGGTCGCAATTACCTTTCCCCACTCACCGACCACGACCGCATAGTCCAGGTCCGGATCCAGGACGGCGAGTTCCGCGGCGCGATGCACGCTGGACGAATCCTTCTCAGAGATCCCGATACGAGCGTAAGAGGCAACGTACTCCGCCGTAGATTTGGCTCGACTCACCAACACATCATCCGCGCGGCTTAGCATCCGGCCTGGGACGAGCACGTAGAGCGCTACACCTGTCGATGCGAGGGTGAGCGCTACGAGAAAGACGACTATGGTGAATCGCCGGTAGTTCTTCATGGTCAAGGGACTGCGAGAGGCTCTTCCTGTATCGGCAGTCTCCCCCTCCGCGTTAGCGCAATTTCCAACGACGGTCCTCGCTCTGAGCATGCACCTTTTAAAGACGGATTGACCTGAATGGAGGAGTTTGACTGGACTCTAAAACCGGTTGCGTCGCTTGAGGACGTAGCCGAATTGGGGAAGACCCTGAATGACCTCCCTGACGCCCTTGCCAGAGCGCTTTTCCTGAGAGGCGTGCAGACGCTTGAGGCCGCGAAATTGTACTTCAGGGGTGGACTGGACGCGACTCCAGATGCCATGCTCATGGCCGACATGCCGGAAGCCTGCGCCCGCCTCAAGAACGCCATCGATGGGCGTGAGAGAGTCGTGGTCTACGGCGACTACGATGTGGACGGAACGACGTCCACCGCGATGGTGACTCATTTCTTGAGAAGCCGAGGCGTGCCCGCAGCCTATTTTATTCCTGATCGCTTCAAGCATGGGTATGGGCTTTGCAAGGCAGGCCTCGATGAAGCCCTCGAGCTCGGCGCCTCTCTGGTCATTGCCATCGACTGTGGGGTGACCGCAGTCGAAGAGGCTGAGTACGCTCGTCAGCTGGGCTTGGACTTGATCATTTGCGATCATCACACACCGCCGCCGGTGCTTCCGGATGCGGTTGCGGTACTCGATCCAAAACGGAACGACTGCCAATACCCGTTTAAGGAGCTATGTGGCTGTGGTGTAGCCTATAAGCTTCTTCAGGCCGTGGTCGGCTCGCTTGGCCTCAATCCTTCTGTCCTGGATCAGTACCTGGACCTGGTTGCGCTCGCAACGGCTTCCGACGTAGTGCCGCTACTCGGCGAGAACAGGATCTTGCTTCGCGAAGGCCTGCGGAGGCTGCAAACCGACCCGCGGCTCGGCATCAGGATGATGGCCGACGAGGCGAATGTGCTGCTGGAGACCTGTGACACTCGAGCCATCCAGTTCAACCTGGCACCGAGAATTAACGCCGCAGGAAGGCTGGGAGATGCCAAGAGGGCGGTGAAGCTCCTCCTGACCGATGATGAAGCCGAGGCCTCGGACCGGGCTCGACAATTGGAGAAGGTTAACCGGGAGCGGCGCACTGTGGACCAACTCGTCTTGGCCCAGGCCACCGAACTGGCCGAGAAGCAACTGGAAGAAGAGGGGCGGGCCTCGATCGTCCTCTACGACCCCGGTTGGCATATAGGCGTCGTCGGCATCGTCGCCTCCAGACTCGTGGAGCGCTTTAATCGCCCGGCCGTTCTCCTGGGTCAGGTAAATGGGGTCGCGAAGGGATCTGCCAGGTCCATCCCGGGAGTCAACATTTACAACGCCCTCGCGGCATGCCAAGACCTGCTCACGACTTTTGGCGGTCACGACTATGCTGCCGGACTGGCTCTTGACCCGGACCTCCTCGAGTCTTTTCAGAAGCGGTTCGACGCCTCAGTGGCCGGGGCCACCACTTCGGAGTCGTTCAGGAAGGCCCTCGATATTGACGCCGAGGTAAGTCTGCCTGAAATCGACCATCGGTTTTGGGCGGTCCTGCAACAATTCGGGCCGTTCGGTCAGGACAATGACCGCCCAGTGTTCCTTGCCCGAGACCTTGCCGTCCCGTTCAGACCCACTCTGGTGGGCCGCGCACAAGACCACGTGAAGTTCAGGGTGCAACATGGTCAGTCGCCTCCCATGAACGTGATCGGATTCCGTCTGGCCTCCCGGTTCGATTTGATTTCCAAGGTCGTCGAGGAGGGATCCAAGTTGGATTTGGCCTTTACCGTTTCTCTGAACCAGTGGAACGGAGTAAGGACACTTCAATTAGAGGCAAAGGACGTGAAGCTCTCTGGCTTGTCATTACACGACAGGACATCTATTTTAGAGGAACGG
The DNA here is from genome assembly GCA_964466675.1 of uncultured Rhodothermales bacterium. Taxonomy (GTDB): domain Bacteria; phylum Bacteroidota; class Rhodothermia; order Rhodothermales; family UBA10348; genus CAYXSE01. The sequence goes on from CAYXSE010000009.1 coordinate 11,417, forward strand.
GTCACTGCGACATCGTCCGACTAAGACCGAATCAAGCGCATGTACTTCAGACAAATCGAAGATCGCAAACTAGCTCAGTACGCCTATCTGATCGGGTGCCAGAGAACGAAGGAAGCGATCCTGATCGACCCACAGCGCGATATCGACCGGTACATAAGCCTGGCCGAAAGGGAAGGCCTCAACATTGTTGCCGTCGCCGATACCCACATCCACGCAGACTACCTATCCGGTTGTCGCGAATTCGCGGAACGCGGAGTTCGCGTATATGCTTCGGATGAAGGAGACGCGGACTGGAAATTCGAGTGGTTGCTGGGCTCCTCCTACTCTTACCAGCTTCTGAAGGATGGTGATACTTTCAGGATCGGGAATATTGAGCTGAAGGCGGTGCATACTCCCGGACACACACCGGAACACATCTGCTTCCTGGTCACAGATTTTGGGGGCGGAGCCGACAGCCCCATGGGCTTGGTTTCCGGCGACTTTGTCTTTGTCGGTGACCTGGGCCGCCCCGATCTTCTAGAATCGGCAGCGGGGGTGGAAGGCGTCATGGTCCCGTCGGCGAGGCAGCTGTACGGCTCGGTCCAACGCTTCCTGGAACTGGAAGACCATTTGCAGATCTGGCCTGGTCACGGTGCGGGAAGTGCCTGCGGAAAAGCCCTCGGTGCCATTCCAGAGACCACGGTTGGATACGAACGCAGGTTCAACGGAGCCATCCAGGCAGCCCTGCGGGGAGAGGACGAGTTTGTCGACGCAATCCTGGACGGTCAGCCAGAGCCGCCCATGTATTTTGCGCGGATGAAACGGGACAACAAGACGGGCCCGACAGTTTTGGGTGACCTGCCCAACCCGCGCCTTCTCAGCCTGGCGGAATTTGGCGCCTTGTCCGCGCGGGATGATGTCGTCGTAGTAGACACCCGAAACCGCGACGCCTTTCTGGCCGGCCACCTTCCGGGCTCTCTCGCAGCGCCTTTCAACAAGACTTTCAACACCGTTGCTGGCTCCTACATAGAGGAGTTGTCAGAGATTTACCTGGTTATCGAAGAAGAGCACGTCCACGAAGCGGTTGTAGACCTCATCCGAATCGGGCTCGACGACATCGCCGGCTACGCAACGCCGGGCATGGTGGACCTCTACCGGGCAGACGGGGGGGGCTTGGCCTCCATCCCAAGAAAACACATGGACGACATCCCGGAGCTCCGTGCGCAAGACGGGGTCGCCATCCTGGATGTTCGCAACGCCACCGAATGGACCGCAGCGCGCGTTCCAGATTCGATGAATATTGCCTACCCCCGCCTCTATGTACGACGAGACGAGGTGCCCACATCTCAGACCCTTGCTGTGCATTGCCTTTCCGGAGGACGAAGTCTTGTGGCGGCAGCTCTACTAAAGAGACTCGGCCACGATGTGATTTTCCTGGATGGCAATTTTCAGGAGTGGGCCTCATCGTATGAGACAGCCTCCGGCCCTCCCGCAGCGGCACTTGTATAAGACCCTCCGGGATCACATATTGCCGTTCCCATCAACTACGCCCTTATGGAAAGCATGACCCACAACCGACGCCAGTTCCTCAAACGTTTCTCGGCAGCCGTAGCCGTTGGCGCTGGAACCAGCACCCTTTTGTCCGCTTGTGGAGGCGGCGAGTCTGCCGAAACCGCAGCCCCACCCCCACCGCCGGAGCCTGCGGCTGTGGCAGAGGCCGGCTGCAACGATACCTCCGGTCTGACCGAACAGGAAGTGGCCATGCGAAACCAGCTTCAGTACGTGGACGTGACCCCCATCGCAGAAGAGACCTGTGACAACTGCTCACTTTGGCTCGCCGCAGAAGCGGGCTCGTCATGCGGAGGTTGCAACCTCCTCAAGGGCCCGATCGCACCAGCTGGCTATTGCATCTCCTGGGCGCCGGCGCAAATGTGAGTTAGCCCGGTTTACTTTGAGAGCGCCGCCTGGGATAAACCAGGTGGCGCTTTTCATTTCTGGCCATCCGAGATGACAGCATCCGCCAACACTAGGGCCAAGTGAATTTTTCCCTGCCCATCGCCAAATGGCTCCCGGCCTACGGCCTGAGCCAGGCAAAAGGAGATCTCGTCTCCGGGCTAACGGTGGGAGTGATGCTCGTCCCTCAGGGCATGGCGTACGCGATGCTGGCTGGGGTCCCCCCGGTTTATGGACTCTATGCATCGCTTGTGCCCCTGGTGCTGTACTCGATCCTGGGCACGTCGAGGCACCTGGCTGTTGGCATAATGGCCATCGACTGCCTGATTGTGGCAGCCGTTGTCGGGACCATGGCTACTCCAGGGACGCCTGAGTTTCTGGAGTTGGTGATCCTCCTTGCGGGCCTTACTGGACTCATCCAGCTCACCTTGAGCCTGATGCGGTTCGGGTTCATCGTAGCGCTTTTGTCACGCCCTGTGATTGCCGGATTTGCGTCCGCCGCGGCCCTGACGATTGGCATGAGCCAGGTCCCGGCACTCTTGGGCTCCGCCTATGCTGGCAGTCTCGGCATTCTGAACATAGCCGTGAACGCGACGGCATTGATCGGAGGCTTGCAGCCGGAATCTCTCTTGATCGGACTCGGATCGATTTCGCTACTGCTCCTCCTCAGGGGCAAGTTTCCTGCGATTCCGGGTTCGCTGGTGGTGGTCGTCCTGGGCACGCTCGCGGTGTGGGGTTTTAGGTTAGACCAGTCGGGTGTCTCCATTGTCGGGAGTATCCCCTCCGGCCTTCCCGCCTTCGCGCTCCCCGCTGCGACCAGCGCCAAGATTGTCACGCTTCTGCCGACGGCGCTCGCTTTGGCCCTGATTCAGTTCACCACCGTGGTTTCTCTTGGAAAGGTCTTTGCCGCGCGTCACCGGTATCAGATCGACGCGAACAAGGAGCTGTGGGCACTTGGCGCCATCAACTTCTTCGGCTCCCTCTTCCAGAGCCTCCCTGTCTCTGGAAGCTTCTCGAGGAGTGCGGTGGCCGAATCTTCCGGCGCGGCCTCGCCGGCCTCCAATTTGGTCGCGGCCTCTCTGGTCGGAGTCATTCTGCTCTTTCTCACGCCCGCCTTCTTTTATCTCCCGATTCCCGCGTTCGCGGCCATCATCATGGTCGCGGCATTCCGGATGGTGGACATAAAGGAAATCCGACTACTACTGAAGACCAAGAGAGTAGACGGCTGGATTGCCTTGGTCACGTTTGCCGCAACGCTTTTTATTGGCATCCAGGAGGGAATCCTCGTTGGCATCGGAGCCTCGATTACCGCCATCATGTTCCGAATCACCAGGCCCAACGTGGTCGAGCTGGGCCACCTTCCGGGGTCTCGCCTATACCGCGAACTCGCGCGGACTCCCGAGGCACATCGCATCCCGGGGTTGTTCATTCTTCGGTTCGACGCCTCTTACAACTTTGCGAACGCCGACTTTATCCGCGACGAGATTCTCCGGCGTGCAGCGGAAGAACGCAAGGTCGATGCCGTGCTGGTTGATGCCACCAGCATCAATGACCTGGACATGACCGCCGTTCAGGTCCTCACCCGGCTTTTTGAGACGCTCTCCAGGAGGGACATTCGCCTCATTTTCTATGGCGTGAAGGGTCCCGTCGGTGACGTGTTGGACGCCGCCGGGTTGACCGACTTGATGGGTGGCGACAGTACTTTCATGAGTGGTCACCGTGCCGTGATGGACGTCCTGGAGAAGCAGGGTCTGGACGAATCCTACCTGGATCGCCTTGGGGACGGTTCCTCTTCCTGATTCACCGCCTTGACCGACTCGGTTTCGACGGCTTCCACGACCTCGGCTAGCATGGAAACAGTGGCATCAATGCGGCCGATCCAGGATCGAGACCAGGCCTCCAACGCAGGGTGTCGCAATGCGCGCGTGCGCCACATTGCTCGGTAGGACGCTGCAATCTGAACAAGGCCTTCGGTGATTTCCGATAACGACTCCAAGTGAGCCGCGCTCCGAAACAGGTTGCCTAGCATCAAAACCGACCCCCCGAAACCTCTTGGGGTTTCCGCCTGCCGGGCGATCTGCCCGATGCCAACGCGCCCCAGGTATATGCCAGACCGGCGGTGGGCGGCCAGGTGCTCCGAGATTTGCCTGATCCCTGCTCTCGGGTCGTGAGTCGGAACCGCATCCAGCGCGAAGGCGACAGGCGCCGATTCGTTCGGGACCGCGTCCAGTATGGTGAGGCATAACTCTATCAGGACGTCGGCACCTTCTGCGTAGTCCGCTGCGTCGTTCTCCCGAAGGGCATGAGCGAAAGGAGGCAACCAAGACAGCAAATGATCGCTGATCAATCGACTGGCAATCCCGTCGCAGGAAGGAGCCTGTACCAGTTGAGACAGCAGCCTTGCCTCCGAGGCTACATGCTCGAGAGGTAGGGCATCAAGCTTCAGCGGCAACCCGGCGTCCTGGGTAGCGCGGATCAGTACCGATTCCGTGTCCCCCCCGATCTGGGCGTCGAAATTCAGAAACACTCCAGCATATGGCAGCACCGCATACCCCAAAACCCGCTCATGGCGAGACCCTTCATCCCGGCGTGATCTCGTGACGTCACGCAGGCTTGGTATCGGATTGCCAGCCTCTGCGAGACGGCTCCGTACATCGGGCGTGAACCCGTTGTCGAAAACTTGCGCCAGGAGAAAAAATGCCCGGCTAAGTGCGGGCCTATCGACCAAATGGCTTCTCTGGGAGGCGGTAGGCTGAGATGACCGGTTTCAGCGGCCGCTTGATCCAATGTGGGCGCCGTAGTCCGTCGGGCGAGTGGTCTACGGCCGACCGGGTTAGCGCGACCCATTCGCGGTAGGCTTCCATTGACCTCTTGGTGTCCACCCAGACGTCTCCATGTCGATCTCCCGGATCGGCCTTCCTGACGTTGAACGCCTTCTGAAGCCAGCAATGCCCGCCGGAAATTGGGTCGGGCTGGACCGGATGGGTCAGATTCTGATGGACGCCAACATCATTCCACCAGATCCTGCTGGTATCCGGGTCGAACGATTTCCAGGCCTTTGCGCCGTGAATCACTCTGAGTTTGTGCTCGCTCTCACCCTCCGTCTGAAGGTCTACCAGGTTGGAAGAGCCCTGGCTGACCCCCTGTGACTCTTCCATTCGCCATCGCCCCAGGTGGTGACTCATGGCAATGATACCCGGCTTGATCCCTTCGGTCAGCCAAATTCGGTCTACGAAATAGCCGATGCGTGTCGTGACTCGCACCAGGCCTCCATTCGCCACGCCAACCCGGGAGGCGTCGCTCGGGTGCATCCAGATAGGATTCTTGTGGCTCAGCTCGTACAGCCATTTGGCGTTCGCACTTCGCGTATGGATGAGGGTCGGCAGCCGGAAATTCGGCAGCAGCAACATCTCGCCTTTGTCGATATCGATGTTGTCCGGATGGACATGTGACTTCAGCGTCCAGGGAATCACGTATTGTTTTTCCTTCCACCCCCAGTCGTGTAGCGTGGGACTGAAGAATTCAAGCTTTCGGCTTGGCGTCGTGAAGCCTTGTACGGCTTCGCCGTCGATAACGACGCCAATTGCTGACCCGTCCCGAATCACCCGATCTTCAGAATCTGTCTCGGTCCCATCCAGATCTACGGGTCGCTCGAACGGCACGTAGTTCTCCGCCTTCACCTCGAACACGCCATATTTCCGCATGTAAGCAAGAGGTTCCAAGCCCTCGGCCTCGGCAGCTTCTGGAAGACCGGGGATCGAGTTTTCGAACATCCACCGGTAGTATTCCTCTGTGGTGATGATCTCGCCCTCCCGGTAGGGACTCAGGAAGTGCTTCCGGATCCCAAGCGATCCATCTGGATCCATCCGAGCGGACAACTCGATCCAGAATTCGCTTTCCTCCCACACTTCCCCAGGATTGGCCTGGTAGGTGAAGTCTACCTTTTTCCCGAGCCGCTCCATCGCGACTCGTCGGACCGGCTGCCGAAAGGCCACCCATTGGCCGGAGTGGGTTTCCTGGCTCATCAGATCATGCCGCTCGCCCGCATGCCCCATCGGAAGCACGTAATCGGCAAACCAAGCGGATTCATTCCAGGTGGGCGTCAAGGCTATATGGCACTTGAGTTGCTCTTCATTCTTCAGGGACTTTAGCCAGGTGAAGCCATCTGGATTGATCCACATGGGGTTGTAGACCCTCGTGAAGTACACATCCACGTCTCCGCGCCCTTCCTCCAGGAAGTGGGGCAGGAGAAAACTCATTTCGAAAAACGCTAGAGGCCACTCATGCGGCATGTGCAACTCGTTCCAGGTATCGCCTGGAGGGGGCTCGTCGAATGGCTTGGGAACGAACTTATTCCAACTGTTTCCGGAAGTACCGCCTCGGTTCCCGACGCTCCCGGTCAGCACGTTGATGAAGAAGAGGCAGCGTGCCACCTGCCATCCACCGAGGTTGCCGATGGAGGCCGATCGCCAGGTGTGGGCGGCCAATCGCCCCTGACAATCCGCGATGTAAGCGGCCGCTTCCCGAATGCGCTCTTCCGGCACCTGAGACTCCTTCGCGGCCCGCTCGAAAGTGAACTCGGAATAGAGCGTCTTGAGGAGGAGTTCGAAGGTCTCAAAATCGTCGTCGCCTCCCGTCAGATCCAGATTGACCTCCGGATAGGGCCGGGCACGGAAGAAATCCAGCGTCTCTTTCCAATTGACCCACTTCCTGACGAATTCGCGATCGTACTTCCCGGTTTGCAGTAGATGGTTCGCAATGGAGAGAAGGACGGTCTGCTCAGAACCTGGCCACGTCGGCAACCACACATCACTCTTGGATGCCGTGTTGCTCAGCCTGGGATCGAAGGTGATCAGCTTGGCGCCATTCTGCTTGGCCTCCATGATCCGCTGGGCATGCGGATTGAAGTAGTGCCCTGTCTCCAGGTGACTCGAAATAAGGAGGATCACGCGCGCGTTCGCGTGATCGGGACTGGGGCGATCGAAGCCCGCCCAGAAGGCGTAACCGGCTCGGGCGCCGCTTGAACAGATGTTCGTATGGCTATTGTGCCCGTCCACACCCCACGCCTGGATACACCGATTGGTAAAGCCGTCTTCGCCGGGGCGACCGACGTGGTACATGATGCCATCCCTGCGTTTCTCCCGGCTGGCACGCATCTTCTCAGCAATCTCGGTGAGCGCCTGCTCCCAGGATATCTTTTCCCACTTGCCTTCGCCGCGTTCTCCGACTCTCTTGAGGGGAAAGAGGATCCGCTCTGGGTCGTACACCTGATTCAGAGTAGCCGGCCCCTTGGCACAGTTCCGGCCTCGGCTCCCGGGGTGGACCGGATTGCCTTCGAACTTACGGATCTGGAGTGTTTCGCGGTCCACGTAGGCCAGAAGGCCGCAGGCCGATTCGCAGTTGAAGCAGACCGTCGGAACAAGCGTGTACCGACGCGCCACCTTCTTCGGCCAGTGCTTCCCGTCCCATTCCACCCAGTCGTCCCACTCCGTCACGGGCGGATATTGGCTCATTCGGCCGTCCGGATGAACCACCTCTGTCATGGGCACCTTTCGCGGCTCTTTTGTAGTCGTGCTGAAGACGGGCATACCAAACGTCGCCGGCTCCGTGCTACCCGACTCCAGGCCACGAACCATTTTCGCGGCACGTTCCTGGGCGGAGACTTTAGACTGATCGCTAGCCATAACCCTAAGAGTTCGGTATTTCCTGCGGTGCCGTCACGTAAGCGTATTCATACAGGTAGAGCCCCACAAGGACTCCGCACCCCGCGACGATTCCTCCAACAGGACCAGCAACCAGAATCAAGATGATGGGGAGCACATGTCCCACAACCACACTACCGCCCCAGAAATGAACCCGGAAGCGTCCGCTAACGATCTCTTTCGCCGCTTTGGCCGCCGAGTCCGAGGCGTGGGACATCCAGACCTCGCCAAGGAACGTCACCGCCAGATCGACGATCACCGAGACGAGCAGAACCGTCCGTAGGGTCTCGCCCAAATCCGCTTCGCCAGCCCATATCACGCTGGCAAAAGCACTGCCGGCCATCACAGCCTGAACGATGAGATGCACCGGCAATAGGCTGCTTTGCCACAAGTCCCGGCCCTCGGCCTGGCCGAAGAGGAATGCCGTATAAATCGCGGCACCTATGGCAAGCGGACTCCCCAAGACCATGACCCAGGTCCGCATGGCACGGGGAAGGGAATCGTCAATCCACGACTGAGTAGCCGCGAACTCGGCGACCCACCAGGCGCCAACCAGCATGGAAAACGCGACGAGCAGGTAGGCGCCTTTTACAAGCCAGCTCGCCCATTGAGGGCGGGTCAAAATCCGAAGGAAACGTAGCGGGTGCTCCAGGTCAAAAACGAGCAGTGCCGTGGTGATCACGAGGAAGACGAGCACCCAGAACCCGCCGGCGACGAGCCGCTCAGTCGGGTAAGCCTCTGAGCCGGAGAGAACACCCCATGCCATTAGTAAGAACAAGCCCGCCGCGATTCCTTTGGTCACCAGATAGGCGGGGACCGGCCAGTGCCACGGCACCTTGTGCTGCGCGTTCCAGACTACCTGAACCATCTGCTCGGCCATGCGCCCTTCGCCGATGTGTATCGGTCCAGGCTCCGGAAGGCCCTGCTTCTTGGGCTTGCGGGTGAGGGCCGAATCCCAGACTTCCCGTTTGGGGGAGGCGTGGGGGACTTGCGCTGCAGATCCATCGCCTCCATCTCCGTAAAGAGGCACCACATCAGACCAAGCGAAAGAATTCGGTGTTCTCTCGGTCGCCGTAGGATGCATGGCCGCCGCCTCGCCCCCGATGTAGAACAGCTTCGGTGCGGTGCCTTGCTCCGGCTTGCGAACCGTAACATGGTTCGAGGCCACCATCCGGGCAATCTCGGTAGTCGGGTCGTCCAGATCGCCTGCGATGATCGCGTGCTCTGGACAGACCACGACGCACGCTGGCTCCAGGCCCACTTCGACTCGATGCGCGCAGAAATGGCACTTGGCTGCCGATCCGGTTTCCGGATCGATATAGATGGCATCGTAGGGACAGGCCTGAAGGCAAGCCTTGCAACCAATACACTGGTCCGGATCGAATTCGACGATTCCATCGGCCCTCTGGTACATCGCCGTGACCGGGCAAATACGCACGCAGGGGGGATTCGAGCAGTGATTACATCGAGTTACCTGAAAGCTCCGTCTGACATTGGGATAGTCCCCAATTTCGACGCTCTTCACCCAGGTGCGATGCACGCCCAAGGGAACATCATTCTCGCTTTTGCAGGCGGTCGAACAGGCATGACACCCGATACAGGTGTCGTTGTTAATTACGAATCCGTAGTTCACCGCGAAGGTTGCCGGCGCCACCGCCAGCCTGTAATGTCAGGTTATACCAATATGGCGTCTCCCGCGCAAACTCGCAATATGATCAGGCAGAGCGATCCTGGAAATTCATGTTACGCAGCGCCGAATCAGGCAGCCGAACACGGATAATATCTGGTGACGACAGGACTCGATGCATCGCATAGTTCTTCTGCGCCACAGCCGATTCTATGCGGGGCAGCATGAGCCTGTGATAGAGGGCGCACAACGGCTCCAGGAAGCCTGTTGAACCTACTGCGACCACCGCTGTCGTGTCCTCCTGGGTGGCATCTAGGAGCGACTGGAGATGGTTCGTTTCCAGGGAGGGCAGATCGCATGCGACCAAGAGAATCCAGGGAGTCTCGGCCCGGCGAAGCGACGCTCGCAAGCACCCCATGGGTCCGATTCCAGCTGGACTGTCACGAACCATGGTGTAATCCTCAGCCAGTCGCGACCACGCCGCTGGGTGGCTGCTCTCGGTCGGTGGCAGCCCCACCAAGACTCGGCTGGATACCGGAGCCGCGATCCCGACCAGTCGGTCCACCATTCTCTGACCGTCGACCAAAAATGTGGCCTTGTCCGTACCAAACCGGGTCGACCCGCCGCCGGCGGCCACGACCACCGTAACCTGATCTACTACTACCACCTACAGAGTCCGTAAGCTGTGACACCTTCTAGCGGCTGGCGGGTTCGCTGATTGCAAGGCTCGGCCGGCCACCTTCAACAAATATAGCCGCTTGTGATGCTCCGCGGACCCTTTGTGTTTGTACCCGTTTCCAAAGGCGACCTGAAGTCGGTCGCGGGCAGCGGATTGGCGGGAGGGGTGGTCGCATTTAAGACGCTGAAACAGGCGCGCACCGTCAAGGGCCCTGTCCTCGTCGTCTCATCCAAGGCGTTCAGGATGGGGGACATCAAACCGAAGCACATCAAGAACGCGAGGCCCTACCGCCGCGCGGTCGCAATCACAGCCGGGGGAGGCGTCCTCCTCAGAAACACCGCAACCGGGCTGGAGGTGGTCTTGATTTTCAGAAATGACAAGTGGGACCTACCCAAAGGGAAGCGAGAGAAGGGAGAGTCCAAACGAACGTGCGCAACACGGGAGGTGAACGAAGAGCTGGGCATCTCTGACTCCCGGATCGTTTCCAAAATGGGAACGACCGTTCATGGCTACAGGGGGCGACGACGACGATATTTCGTGAAGACAACCCACTGGTATACCATGGTCACCAAGGCCACGAGCTTCCTTCCGCAAGCCGAAGAGAAGATCACAGAAGCTCGCTGGGTGCCGATCGACGAAGCCATCGAAATCCTGGACTTTGTCGTGCTCCGTGAGCTCCTGACCGAAGCTCATCGGAACCTTGTGCTCCATGTCTAGGGACCAGGGCCAGGGCTCAGACTCAGCGCCCAGACATGAACACGGCATTCCCAAGAAGCAGCCTTCCCCCGTACCAAAAACCTCGATATATCGGGTTGTCGATCAGGTAGACGACTGCACCGCGGCCCATCTCCTGAACGGCGAACGCCAGCACATCTTCAACCTTGTCGCGGGCATCTGACCCGATGTAGCCAGAGAGGCGCCCTCCGCTCTCCAGCACGCCGACATTCCATCCGTCTTTGAGGTATTCATACTCCGAATTCGTCCGACGGAGCGAGTAGTAACCTGCCTCCATTCCGAATCCGAGCGGGTGGGTAGCATCGACTCGTGTACGAAAGACCGCTCCGGCTACAGTTTCTGTGAGACGTTCCCTCACACGGTCTGCGTATGGCCTGAGTGCGTCTTCCGTTTCGGCATCTTCGTTCTCGTCCTCATCTTTGTCGTCTCGCTTTTTGATGTCGAAGCCGTCTTTCCCCTCTAATGCAGCCACGGCTCGCTCCATGGCGATAAGCCGTCCTCCGTCCCGAATCCAGGACCGGAGATCATCCAGAAGTCCGGAAGTAAAGATCGATCCATAAGATCCGTTTGGCAGAATCAGGACGTCCGTCTCGGACAGGTCGAGGTTTCTCAGATCCGCGGCATTCACCATGCTAATCGGATACTCCAGCTCTTGCTCAAACCAGTGCCAAACCTCACCTGCGGCGGAAGAAGAGACGGGGGTACCGGTGACCGCGACCACTGTGGGAGCCTCCAGAAAACGGACGCGGTTGGACCCGAAATCTGACCCGGAGTCCACTCGCCCGGTGCTGGTGGTCACCAGGGCCACACCTTGAGATCTGCTTTTTTCGGCCAGGATTAGATCGAATCGGGCTCCGAGCGCTTCGTTGCCCCTTCTGGTGAAGAGCACCGTGCCCGCCTCGAAGGATTCGCCCCCCAGAACAAACGGAGCGTCCGCAATCCGACCCGTCACACCTGCCTTCAGAACACTGGCGAGGAAAACGACCGCCTTCGGCGAGTTCCAGCGGAGCAAATAAGCGTAGGGGCTACCGGCCTCCGTCGCCGGAATAATCTGTGCCGCCAGTTCTCGATCGGCCTCTATGCGCTCGGTGGTGGCAAAGGCGTCCAGACCGTACGCGTACGGGAGTGCCCATGCCGTTATATCATACGTCAATGAGTCCCGCAAGGGCGCATCTGGTTCGAGAAGCACCCGGGCGAGCACGCCCTTGGGTTGGTATGCGCTCACGACGAGGTCGCCGGGGTCCGCCTGTTGGTCGGTGGAAATTGCCGATCGATAGTCATGGCCCTGGACTCGTCTCGAGGAAGACGGGACGGTACCGTACTCGATCCCCAGCCGATCGAGATGGGCCGCCAAAGCGTCTATCCTGTCCCGTCCAGAAGACGCCTTCATCACATAGGTCCGCCATGGCCCTCCCGGGTTCTCTGCGGCCTCGGTATAAAACGATTCGAACTCGGATAGCACTCGGCTGGCGTTCCGGGCGGTCACTTCAACCGTGGAAAGTCCCGTCGTGTGATGATGCGCGATGCGGTCCCCAAGGGTGAGGGTGTCTCCCTCGGCGGTCTCAATGGCCAAACCGGCGCGCCCGCCGCCGGCCTGCTCATAGGTCATTCCGATGGCTCCGTTGAATACCGGGTAGGTATCCCCGTAACCCGGGTAGAACAGGTCGAAGACCTCTCCCGTGAAATACAACCATCCCTTCTCATCGAAGTAGCGCGCGTGATTCGTGCCTATCGAATCCTGGAAGACTCGTTGCCAGTCGCTGATGGCGTCGTGGTACGGCTCGGCTGCCGGAGCGAAGTAATAGGGGGAATTGACCCCCTGCTCGTGGAAATCCACCACGACCTGCGGCAGCCAGGCGTTGAAGAGCTTCAGGCGGGCCTGTGATTCTTTCTGCGTCTGCCAGGCCCAATCGCGGTTGAGATCGAAGTTGTAGTGGTTCGTTCTCCCGCCCGGCCATGGTTCACGGTGTTCTCTGGCACGCGAATCAGGATTCGGCCAGGCGCCGACCCGTTGATTGTAACCCATCACATAACGATCGCGACCATCGGGATTCAAACATGGGTCGATCACCACCAGGACATTCTCCAGCCAGGCTTCCGTTCGGTCGTTCCCTGGCCTGACCAACTCATAGATCGTGGCCATGGAGGCCTCTGTGCTGACGGCTTCGTTCCCGTGAACGTTATACGCAAGCCAAACTATAGCCGCGTCGGTGGGTTCTGATTCTGCTAGTCCAGCCCGAGAAAGATTGCCCAGCCGCACCTGTTCTAGGTTACCGAGTCTTTCGGGCGTTCCAACGTAGGCGGCCAGCAGCGGGCGACCCTCATACGTCTCTCCATACTGATCGAGCACGACCTTGTCTGAGGCCTCGGCTACGTGTTCATAATAGTCCACCACCCGGTGATGCGGGGTAAACCGGGTACCGAGTTCGTAGCCCAGAAAATCGGCCGGGGACTGTAGGGTCTGTGCCTGAAGGGTCCAGCAGCTCAACGATAGGGCTGCGATCAGAGTACTTCGGAGGCGAAACGGTGTCAGCATTGGTGTTGTGGAAAGCGGTAGAGGCCCGAGAATCTAGGGGAGAACCTGAACGCGCGCTAGCAGGCCTGCCGAACGTTTGCGAGGCCCGTTTTTGCGAATTTCTGATTTCGATCCGTTCTCATTGTTGGTGCTCCCCGGCGCCACGTCTCCCGATAACTCATAGACCATGCGTGCCTATGCCGTAGCGCGAACTGCGCTGCTCACGCTTCTTATTCTCGCACTGGCATCCCTTCCGGGGCTGACAACCGATGCCCGTGCCTTCGCGTCGCCCGACGATCAGTCTGGGCATGTGCGCGTGATCTACTTCGTGGATCAGACGCTGGGCTCGGCCTATGTGTCGACTGTGATGATCACGAACATGACGGCTGATCCGATCCAGGATTGGACGATGCAATTCGATCTCGATCCAGCGGCCGACAATATCCGGAGCGCGCAATTCTCGGTCTCCGGCACCTTGCATCAGGTGTCTGGTGCGGGCTGGACAAGAACCATTGATGTCGGCGAATCGGTCTGGTTCTCGATCGATGGGACGATTCCGAGTACCGGCGTCATGGACGATGTTAACTCCGTCCCGCGCCCTACGAATTGTGTATTCCAGGGCGAAACCTGCTCGTTTGAGGAGATCTCTGGGCCAGCCCCGAACCCTCAGGACACCTTGGCCGTGGATGTTGGCTGGTGGGTGGCCTCCCAGGGAGTAACCCAGTTCCGGGCTCAGATTCTGATGCAGAACTTCTCCGATGAGAGGGTGGATTCCTGGACGCTCAGGTTTCGGTCTACCTCGTTGATTACGAACATCGAGCACGGCGATTGGGCTCGCACCGGAGCGAACTATGAGGTCACCGGCCGAGGCTGGACCAAGACTATCGATCCCCAGGAGACCATCTGGCTCACACTTACGGGAGTCCACGGAGGGCAAGTCGACACGCTTCAGTCGTGCATCTTCAATGGTTTCCCTTGCACTTTTGTCGATCCGGATGATTTCGTCGAGGCCCCCGAAGAGCCCGGCCAGCCCGTTGGTTTGTGCTCGACCCAGGCCGATCCAGATGCTACAGGACGAGCACGATTCGCTCAAACGTTGACCCCCAGAGACGGCTCGTTTGGCATCAGCATGTCGTTTTTTAACATCGGCAACACGGCTCTTCGAAACTGGGAGTTCTCCTTCGAACTGCCGACAAACATGAGGATCGACTCGTTTTGGCCCATCGACATTTCACGTTCGGGGCGGGTGGTTACAGTCTTTCCGAACAACCCGAATAGCTGCCTCGAGCCCGGCGACGGAATCCTGATTGGGATGGAGGGCACGTATACGGAAGGCTTTCCTGAACCGCCGAGCGAGTGCAGCTTCTTGGGCGAAGATTGCTCGTTCGGTCGCCTGCGAATTGTCACCACGGGCGTCGACGACTACGAATCGGAACTCACCCAGCCCGGCGCCGAGTTCGAGCTCGAGGCCCCATATCCCAACCCTTTCGCCACCGACACGAACATCCCGTTCCGAGTATCCGAGACGCAACACGTCACGGTGACCCTCTGGGATATGCAGGGCCGCCGGATCGGCTCCCTGTTTGACGGCACCGCCGTAGCCGGACAGGCTTACCGGATCAACGTTCCGGCAGGGACCCTTAACAGCGGGCCCTATCTGGTTCGGCTGGTTGGCGCCTCCGGCCTCGGCGTATCCACTCCGATTCTGCTGGTCCGGTAGCCTCGGCCGCTCTCCCTGTTTCACACCGACAATCCACTAAAAAAGAGACTATACCATGTTTCGACTCTCAGACCTGGCCGCTGCGTTCGTTTTCGTTCTGGCGTTCGCCGCAGTGGTGATGTTAGGTACTGCCAGTATGGTATGACGCCTCTCCCCGAGGTGGCGTCCTCGGCCGGATTCGATGCGAATCCGGCTCGGGGGCCAAATTCCTAACGCTTGAAGACGGGCTCGAACTCCCTGATTGGTAACCCCGACTTAGGGCCCGCTCCAGGCTTCCTCTCCAGCTCCAACTCGTAGGCGACACGGTCACTGCGATAGAACCGCTGCTGGTAGTACACCCGCCTTGACGCTTCCGTTACCGTAATGCGCTCAATCATGAGCAGCGCTCGACCCCAAGGCACGCCAAGCTCCCGGCCGATGTCTGCTGGTGCATTAATGGCCTCGATCCTAAATCGGCCCGACAACATGGGGATCTGGTAGTCTTCCTCCATGATGTGGTAAATGGTTTCGTTCTCCAGATCGCGGCCGTCCAGAAGCTGTGCATAAAACACGGGCAGCCATGTTCGGTCGTAGGCCAATGCTTCACCGTCTCCCAGTCTTACACGATCGAGTCGCAGGACCTGAACGCCCGGGTTGATCTTCAGCGCGTTCGCCACAACCTCCGAAGCCTCCTCCATGGCCGAGTGAATGACCCGGGATGAAGCCGCAAGCCCCGCCCCGACCATGTCCTCTGCGAAATCAGTCAGTCGCACGAGCCCCTGCTGTACTCTGTTGGTGCCGACGAACGACCCAAGTCCCTGGCGTCTGTAAATGAGCCCGTCGCTCTCTAGCGTTTGCAGGGCCCGTCGCACGGTGATACGACTCACGGAGAACTGTTTGCCTAGTTGACTCTCCGAGGGTAGCTGGTCGTCCAAGGACCACTCGCCCGATTCGATTCGCTCCTTGAGCCAGTCGCTTACCTGCGTGTGACGGGGAATCCCAGAGCGAAGTTGTGAGTTCGTGGCCACTGTTTTTTGCCGGGTGCTTACTTGTCATTACTTGACTTGCTCGCGATTGATCCGCGGCTCCAGTCACATCAACTCTACTTCGACCAGGCCCCCCTTTGGTGCCTCGTTCCACGCCTCCGGCAGATGGGCGACGCAGTTTGCCCGGACCATGCTCATTGACAGATTCGAGCCTTGGCCACCGGCCGGCCTCACAACCAGACGGCCGGCATCGGATGACAGAATTCCCCGGGCAAAGACATGCAGGCCGGGGGGCTTGCCGAACTCTTCTTCCAGGAAGGCCCACAGTCTGGCCCGCGACTCGTGATCCCCTCCCTGCCACTTCAGGATCGCCGGGCGGACGTACTGTTCGAAACAGATAGCTGCGGACACCGGGTTCCCGGGTAGCCCGAACACGGGGCGGCCCGACATCACGCCAAAAGCCAGGGGTTTACCGGGTCGCTGCTTCACCTTCCAGAAGTCCAACTCCAGGCCCATCTCGACAAGGACGTCTTTGACCAGGTCGTAATCGCCAACAGAGACCCCCCCAGAAAAGACCAGCATGTCCGCTTCCAGCGCTTCTTCGACGGCGGACCGGACTGCAGCGACGTCGTCCTTCGCATGGAGTTGCGACGAGACCAGGCCTCCCGCCTCCTCGGCCCGGCACTTCAGCGACGGGCCGTTCGAGTTTCGAATCTGCCCCGGCTCGGGCAGGCTGGCCACGGGGACCAGCTCGTCTCCTGTAGAGACGATCGAAAGACGTGGCCGCTTGCCCACCTCTACTTCCGCGAAGCCGAGCGTTGCGAGCACGGCCACGGCGCCAGAACCAATCCGGGTGCCGGAGGCCAACACACTGTCTCCTTCCTCCATGTCCAAGCCGACGCCTCGAATATGTCTGCCCTTCGGGATTCCCCTGTCTATGCGGACGGCTCCACCCGGGATGGCCTCGGTCCACTCCACGGGGACGACAGCATCCACCCCTGAGGGGACGGGCGCGCCGGTCATGATGCGCATGCACGTTCCTGCGTCCGTCAGCGCTTCCGGCCATTGCCCGGCTTTGACCTCTCCCACGACTCGAAGGACTCCTCCCGATGGGCTCAAGTCGCCGCTTCTCACGGCAAACCCGTCCATTGCGGAATTTTCGAAGGGCGGGATCGATTCCCCGGCCACGACTTCGTTCAGAAGGACGCGACCCAATGCTTGATCCAGGGGTATAAGTTCAGGAACAGGCGGCCTGATCCTGGATGATATTCTGGACCTGGCTTCTTCAACTGATACAAAGGTCTCCATAAGAGCATTCTACCTCCAGCGACATGATCCGGTTCGACTATTTAGGTGCCCTTTCTTTCCTGGCCGACGGTTCGCTCGAATCGGCCGAATCAGCCGCACGCGCAGCCCACGAGTCGCTGCTCAACAAGTCCGGGGCGGGGGCCGAGTTCTTGGGGTGGCGGGACCTTCTCCTGAATCCGGATGACGCCTTGATCGGCGATCTCGAGAATCTTGCCGGTCAGATCAGAGAGAGGGCCGACGTATTCCTGGTGATCGGCATCGGGGGCTCGTACCTCGGGGCGAAAGCGGTCGTGGATGCTCTCAGTCCCTATTTCCCTGGTGACGATTCGGGTCCGGAGATCCTGTTCGCCGGCCATCACATGAGCGGGGCCTACCTATCTCAGCTTCTGGAATACATGGACGGGAAGTCTGTCTATGTAAATGTGATATCCAAAAGCGGCACCACGCTTGAGCCGGCGATCGCGTTTCGTCTGGTTCGCCAATGGATGGAGTCAAGATTCGATGACTGCGAAGACCGCATCGTTGTCACAACAGACCCCGAGCGCGGTGCGCTGAACGCTCTTCGCCACTCGATTCCCTATAAGAAATATGTGATCGAGCCGAGTGTTGGTGGACGATTTTCTGTACTTACTCCCGTTGGACTTCTTCCTGTCGCCGTTGCCGGCATAGATATTCGCAGTCTCTTCTATGGTGCCGTGGAGGCCTGTTCGAGGTACTCGTCTTTCGTCGATAACGACACCGTTCGCTACGCTACGATTCGCCACCTCCTACTACTGGAAAACTACTCCACCGAAGTGCTGGCATCCTTCGAGCCATGTCTCGGCTCCATGGGAGATTGGTGGCAGCAGCTCTTTGGAGAAAGCGAAGGGAAGGCCCATTCGGGCCTACTGCCAGTGGGTGTTCGATACTCAACTGACCTTCACTCCCTTGGCCAATACGTCCAGGATGGCAAGCGGAACTTGCTTGAGACCTTCCTTATGGTGCGGCGTGATCCGGGGAAAATGATCGTTCCGGAGGACGACGACGATTTGGACGGGCTGAACTATCTCGCCGGAAAATCCCTTGCCCACATTAACAGAAAGGCTTACCTGGGTACTGCGAAGGCGCATTTGAAAGGCGGTGTCCCCGTTATGTCGCTGGAGCTGGCAGACCTGTCTCCCAGTTCCATAGGCCAACTCATCTACTTTTTTGAGCACGCCGTTGCGGTAGGCGGATATCTGTTGGGCATCAATCCGTTCGATCAGCCCGGTGTGGAAGCCTACAAGCGAGAGATGTTCTCTCTGCTCGGGCGGCCGTGAGTGGGCTATGATTCTGCGTGGAAGGCAGTGTTGGTGAGGCGTGGAAAAGTGGGCCTTATCTACGCTTTCCTCCCTGGTTGAAGCTGCTCTGTTGGTAGAGGTGCATAAGTGAGCGGCTTCCCACAAGACCCTATTCTCCTTCCCACATCCCACAGATTGTGGATAGGCGGTCCCTCGCTAGCTGCGAGTAGTGGGCAACTCTCTCAATAGGTTCATTCAGGGTCGCGAGAAGCCACTCTGCTTGTCAACACTGGGGAGTGGAGGGTATGGAAAAGAGAGTCTTCCACATATCCACAGCCTCTACTCTTACTGCTTACTACTATTCCTTTTCTATTACTTAGGAAGAGAGGTGGTTGATTTCTCGTCGTGGTATGCCAACAGGCGATGTGACTCTCAACCGTCTTCGGTTTACTTTTGGGCCGAACGCCTACCCTTACCTCCGAGATGATCAAGAAGATTCTAGTCGCTCTGGACCCCGATTCGGATTCGATTACAGCCATCAAACACGCCGTGGATATCGCTCTCCGGTTCCAGGCCTCGGTGACGGGCCTGGCGGTGGTGGACATGGGTAGCATCGAAGCGAGTTCCCGAGGTGGTGGAATAGGGACGATGTACTTCGCTGATAAGCTGCGTGCCAGACTCACGACGGAAGCCCGAGAAACGGCGCAGACGCTGATAGCAGCTTTCGACGCCATCGTGACGGACGCCGGGATAGAGTTCACGGAACTCGTTCAGGAAGGCGTGCCGTTCCGGCGGATTGTCGAGGACATGAAGTACCACGACCTGCTCCTGGTGGGGAAAGAACCCCACTTTTTTTACAGCCACCCAAAAGAGGCGACGCAGACGTTGGCCAGGGTCGTGAAGAAGACGATAGGCCCAACGGTGATCGTCGGGAAAAAGCACGTCCGGGTCAAGAAAGCTCTCGTCGCGTACGACGGTAGCTCGGCCGCCGCTCAGTCCCTTCGCTCGTTCGTCACGTCAAAGCCGTTTGGCGAGGATCTGGAAGTGAGAATGATCCAAATCTATGACGACAACCAAAAGGAGGCCGAACTGGAGTTATCCCTGGCTGCCGACTATATGCGAGCCCACGGCGTAAATCCATCCGTTCTGGCGCTCTCCGGGGAGGATCCAGAGGCAGTGATCATGCAACAGATCGAGCAGTTCGGCGCGGACCTCGTCGTCGCTGGTGCACACTCCAAGTCTCGCATCCGGGCCGTCGCATTTGGATCTACGACAGCATACTTGGTAGAAAACTGCCCGGTTGCGCTCTACCTGGACACCTGACGCGCCGACACACAACTGACTAACTGACCGTCACTGGTGCATCTTATCGCGCCATAGGTTCCGGTGGAGAAGATCTTGAATCCTTGGCTCTGCCATGCGGAGAGAGCCTCTTTCTTTGGGAGCCCATAGCGGTTTTTGGCGCCCACCGAGACCACCGCCCAGCCCGCCCTTCCGGGTCTTCGTACTCGTTCCACAAAGAAAGAACTACTGGATGAGGCTGACCCGTGATGGGCGACTTTAACCACATCCGCGGACAACAACGGCCCCCACCTGCGAACCAAGTTTTGCTCCGAAATTCTTTCGGCATCGCCCAAAAAAAGGAACCGGGTGGACCCATAGACCAGGAGTAGAACAACGGACTGGTCATTGATCGGAGCCCTTTCCAGATCGGGTCCTAACACAAACATGCGGACTTCGTCGCTAAGCTCAATCCGATCGCCGGAACGAACCAGTCGACTAACGGAAGCGCGCGGGGACTCCGTT
>CAYXSE010000010.1:0-21098 GCA_964466675.1 uncultured Rhodothermales bacterium
GAAATCGCCTGTCTCCGACCGAGCCGGCATTTTGAATTTGCTTGACGATGGACCCGGGGTCGAATATCAGGTCATGAAACATTCGCTGATCTCCCTCCGCCAAAATGAAATAGTCCGAGATCGCTGTAAGCACCAGAGTCTGGGTGCGGTCTTTCTTTGATGCGGCACGAATTTCCGCACTTACGTGAGACATTAAGCCGGAAATCTCAACGCGAGATTGGTCCAGGTACGGGTTCGCGACCCGCTCCGGCTCGGCATAGTTTCCGCCACAGCCCGCGAGACCGAAGACGACGACAATAAGAATAGATCGATTCATAACACCTCCGTGTTATAAGCGTGGGTGTGGGCTGGCGAGAATGCCAGCACGAGAGGTGTGCCTGACGGTCACCAGTCAAAACGAGATTTCCGAAGACGGCACGACGAATTGTGGATAAGTCTTCTCATTTCTCAGGTGGCCCGTCAGGCATAACCCCATCGAGAGAACTTTTTTCGCGGCCTGGGTCTCCACCGCCTGTCCACGATCGTGTGCATTCGTTTAATGACAATGGAAACCACGTTTAGCGTGTAGTTGTTAGCCTCCCATGGCCGACGTGAAACGTGATAGCGAAGGGACCGGCGAACGGGAGGGTACCCAGCGCTCCCAACACTCACGCATGAGCGAGGGCAAATTCACGCCCGAGCAGATGATTGAAGCGTTGGACCAGGCAGGCGGGGTATTAGCGGCTGCGGCAAGGGCACTGGGCTGCAATCGTTCCACCGTGTACGACTACATGAAACGGCACGAGTCTGTTCAACGCGCCTATGATGACGTCGACGAGGCCCAGCGAGACGCAGGCGGAAAACCGGCCTGGTGGCCGCGTCCAAAACCTTCGTTTTCAGGACGCGGGCGTGCGTTTCCTGACGTATCATAACGCTCGGCGAATCCTGCCGAGGGTACACGGATGAGCCGTCGATACCCCCATGCTGGAGGGCGAAATGGAGGAGATGGGAGGAGCGGATGTGGTCAGAGAAGAACGGGAGAAAAACACCCCTTTGGCAGAATCGGAACGTCTCAGGAGATGGCTACGGCGCTGCTCTACCTATCCTTCGGAGCAGGCCTCGTTGGTGACGGGAGTTGCTCTCCCGGTGGACGGTGGCCGCATTGCCTGAACCAGCCTGGCGCTACGCCTAGCGACTCATGTTCCTCGCTCTTCTCCTGACTCTAGGCACTTGCTCGGCGCCCTGTCTGGGCCCCGCACCAGCGGCACTGGAGGACTGGTCTCTGCAATCCGACACCTTGTCGCTGAAGGACGCCCTGGCGGAAGCCCAGGCGGCATTTCCGCTCTCCCGCCGGATCGGACTCGAAGAACAAATCACTTCGCTTGCCGCGCTCGACATCGGTTCCGCGCTGAGACCGGATCTCACCTTCTCGACCCAAGCCGTATGGCAATCCAGGGTCCTGAACCTCCCGTTTACGCTGCCCGGTGGATCGTCGCTCTCCATTCCACACGACCAGTACAAGGCGGCGCTGACATTCAGCAAGGTGGTCTGGGACGGCGGACGGGTTCAGGCCGGCCGCACAGCCGTTCTGGCTCGCCCCGCGCTGGTGCGTGCCGAAGTGGATGTGAGCCTGGTTGACGTCAGAAACGGAGTGCTGGTGGCATACTTCGGGATTCTAGAGCAGGACGTTCGATTGAAATCCCTGGAGTTTCTGAGTGAGGACATCGAATCCAGGCTCGCGCAGCTGGAGTCTGGAGTGGCTGCCGGAGTGCGACGCGCCACCGATGCCGACGTTTTCCGTGCCGAGATTCTAAAGATTCGACAGCAGATGTTGGAGCTGAACGGGGCGCGAAGGGGCCTGCTCGAGTCCTTGTCAATAAGCATTGGACGAACCCTCCCTCTAGACACGCGGCTCGAAATCGACGGGACGGACCCGGCGGCGACCGATCCATCGGCGACCACCCCGGCCGCAGACGCGCGCCGACCTGAATTTGACCTGTTCGAGGCCCAGACA
This sequence comes from uncultured Rhodothermales bacterium, assembly GCA_964466675.1. Taxonomy (GTDB): domain Bacteria; phylum Bacteroidota; class Rhodothermia; order Rhodothermales; family UBA10348; genus CAYXSE01. The sequence continues at coordinate 1,994 of CAYXSE010000010.1, forward strand.
GCGGTTGCGACGCGAGCCGCTGAAGTCACGGCCGCTTCTCGGCGACCGGCCGTTTCGGTGTTCGCCGAGACCGCGGTGGGTCGGCCGGCTGGTCAAGACTTTTTCGATGATCAGATTCGCCCTTTCGCTTCCGCGGGAGTGCGACTGAATTGGTCGGTCTTGGACTGGGGCCGCACCCGGCGCGCCCGGGAGTCGGCGACACTTCGCTCCGAGGTCATCCTCGCCTCCCAAGCCGCGTTCGAACAGGGACTCATGTCTCGACTCGCCGCCGAGCGACACATCATTGACGCCCTCGAAGAATCGGCCGAGCTGGACGAACAAATTGTCGCGCTCAAGCGCAGAGTGACCGGCCGAGTGGCCATCGAACTGCAGAACGGCACCGCGACGGCCTCCGACTTTCTGTTGGAGAAGAATGCCGAATATCAGGCCGAACTCGTCGGGACAATCAGACAAATCCGCATAGCGTTGGCCAAGGCCCGCTACCACAACACAGCCGGAGGCCGGTAATGCCGCGTTGGGTACCCATCTTACCGCTCGTATGCTTTCTCGTGGCTTGTCAATCAGAAGTCGAGGAGCCCGATGCGTACGGCACCTTTGAGGCGCGTGAGGTCACGGTTTCCACTGAGCTCGGGGGGCGGCTGCTGGTTTTTTCCGTTCAGGAGGGCGAAAACCTGGAGGCCGGAGCTTGGGTTTCGGTCACGGACACAAGCGCCTTGGTTCTCCAAAGAAGGCAGCTGGAGCTGGCTCGGAAAGCCGGCCTGACGGCAATCCCGTCTATTCAGGCCGAGATTGCCGTCCTTCAGGAGCAGCAAGCCATCGCGAAGCGTGAGCTCGACCGGGTAGGCCAACTGCTGGCTGGCGGAGCGGCAACCACCAAGCAGCGCGATGACCTGGACGGACAGATTGCCGTAATGGACAGGAGCATTCACGCCGCACGGACGCGAACCGAGTCGGTCTACGCCCAAGCGGCTGTCCTCTCGGCCCAAATCGATCAAGTTCAGGACCAGATTCATCGACATGTGGTCCGTAACCCGATTCGCGGCACCGTTCTTTCGACCCTCGTGGAGCCGGGCGAAATGATCGGCCCCGGTCGCCCCCTTTATACGATTGCGCCGCTCGACACGCTGGATCTCCGGGCTTACATCTCTGGCTCTCAGCTGACATCGATCCGCCTCGGGCAACGTGTGGACGTCCTGTATGACGGCGCCGAAGGCCTGGAGCAAACCAGCGGCATTATTTCCTGGATTGCCGCCGAAGCGCAGTTCACGCCGAAGTTGGTCCAGACTCGGGAGGAACGGGTCAATCTGGTCTACGCGGTGCGGGTTCGGGTACCGAACCCCGATGGCGCGCTGAAGGTGGGGATGCCGGGCGAGTTCCGGCGATGACCACCGCAGAGCTCTCGGACGTTTCCAAATCGTTCGGCACGGTAAGAGCGGTTCAAAAGGTGTCGCTCTCGGTCAGTGCTGGCGAGATCTTCGGCCTGATCGGCCCGGACGGGGCTGGAAAGACCACGCTATTCCGAATTCTGGCTACGCTGCTGGTTCCAGACTCGGGCTCGGCATCGGTACTCGGGATGGACGTCGTGGACGATTACCGACAGATCAGACCGCGATTGGGATACATGCCTGGTAGGTTTTCGCTCTACGAAGACCTCACCGTCAAAGAAAACCTGGCCTTTTTCGCCAGCATCTTCGGCACGGACCCCGAGGTAGGAAGATCACTTATCGCGGACATCTACGATCAGATCGCTCCCTTTTCCGATAGAAGGGCCGGCGCTCTGTCTGGTGGGATGAAGCAAAAGTTGGCGCTCTCATGCGCGCTGATTCATCGCCCCGATGTACTCCTCCTGGACGAGCCAACCACGGGGGTGGACGCGGTTTCGCGGAGAGAGTTCTGGGCGGTTCTCGGCAGACTGCGAGAGGACGGCATGAGCGTCATCGTATCGACGCCCTACATGGACGAGGCCTCGCTCTGCGACCGTATCGGGCTCATGGATCATGGCCAGCTTCTGAGGGTGGATACGCCGGCTGCGGTCGAGGCCTCCCTGGATTCTCCTTTGTACGCAGTCCATGGGAGCCGCAAGTACGAGATGCTTCTCGCCCTCCGGAAGCATCCGGAAACGCGAACCGTGTTTCCCTTCGGGGCCACGCTCCACCTCCGCGCCGAAGGGACCATCGACCTCGCGGAATTGGATTCCTGGCTCCACGACCAGGGCTTTGCCGATGCCAGCGTGTCCAGAATCAACGCCGGGGTAGAAGACGTCTTCATGGCTCTGGCTGACGATCCGGACAGTATGGCGGAGGCGACCCTTGGATAACGTGATCGAAGTCCGGAATCTGACTCGCCGCTTCGGAGACTTCACCGCGGTCGACGCGGTAACCTTCGATGTGGGCCGAGGCGAGGTTTTCGGATTCCTCGGCGCCAATGGAGCGGGCAAGACTACCTGCATCCGGATGCTCACCGGGCTTCTCGCGCCGAGCGCGGGGAGCGCGACCGTAGCGGGGCATGATGTGGAGCGTGAGCCGGGTGAGATCAAGAAGCGAATTGGTTACATGAGCCAGAAGTTCGCGCTCTACGAGGACCTGTCGGTAAAGGAGAATGCCCGGTTCTATGGAGGGATTTACGGGCTGTCCCGTGCCGAGGTACGGAGCCGGACGGAGGAGCTGCTGGACCGACTGAAGTTCCAGGAGCATGCGAACACTCGTGTAGCCGCGCTGCCGCTGGGTTGGCGGCAGAAACTGGCGTTCGCAGTGGCCCTCCTCCACAAGCCGCAGGTCGTTTTCCTGGACGAGCCGACCGGGGGCGTGGACCCCGTAACCCGGCGACAGTTTTGGGAAATGATCTACGAGACCGCCGGGCAGGGTGTGACTGTATTCGTCACCACCCATTACATGGACGAAGCGGAATACTGCGATCGGGTGTCCATCATGGTTGACGGGCGAATTGCGGCCCTGGACACCCCCAGCGGCCTGAAGTCCACCTTCGGAGCGGAATCCATCGACGAGATCTTCGTGCAATTGGCGAGGCCGAGTTGACCAATCCATCAATCTCCCGGCGTCGGCTCGTTTGGATCTCGTTTCTTGGCTTCGTCAAGAAGGAATTCCGGCACATCCTGAGAGACCGCCGGACGCTGATGATTCTTTTCGGGATGCCCCTGATTCAGATGGCCATTTTCGGCTTCGCCATCCGAAATGACCTCCAGGACATCCCCTTGATGGTGGTAGACGAGTCCGGGGACGAGCACGCGCGGGCACTGATAGAGCGCTTTGGGGCGTCGGACTACTTCACGATTGTCGGCTTTGCGGCATCCTCCACTGAGGTGGAAGGATTGATGTCCATGGGCACGGTCCGTCAGGCGCTGGTCATTCCCCCCCACTTTGCTCGGGCGCTGACCGCCGGGGGTGCGCAGGTCCAGTTGATCACAGACTCGAGCGACCCGAACCTGGCGAGTACCATGTTGGCCTATGCGTCCGCCATCATTTCCAGTTATCAGACGGAGCTCAGTTCTAGGGGGAATCGCATCGGAATCGCCGTGGAATCCCGGATGCGTTACAACCCGGAGTTGAGCAGCGCATTCCTCTTCGTGCCAGGGCTAATTGCCCTGATCCTGATGCTGGTTTGTGCGCTGATGACATCGATCACCATCACTCGAGAAAAGGAACTGGGCACGATGGAGGTGCTCTTGGTCTCGCCGCTCAGGCCCATGACGATCGTGGTCGGCAAGGTTATCCCGTATGTCGTGCTCTCCCTCCTCAACCTCTTTACGATTCTGGCCCTCGCCCGGTTCGTATTCGACGTGCCGATCAGAGGAAGCCTCCCGCTCCTTCTGGCCGAGTGTCTCCTCTTCATCCTGTGCGCCCTTTCCCTAGGAATCCTGATCTCCAGCCTGTCGTCCACTCAGCAGACGGCGATGATGATCTCGCTGGCGGGCTTGCTTCTCCCGACCGTCATCCTGTCTGGATTCATATTCCCGATCTCCAGCATGCCTGCTCCACTCCAGATCGTGAGCCATGCAGTCCCGGCCAAGTGGTTTCTCCTGATCACTCGCGGAATCATGATCAAAGGCTTGGGGCTGTCAGAGCTCCTGAAGCCAACACTGGTGCTGGCAGGCATGACCTCGTTCTTCCTGGTGATCGCCATCCGGAATTTCAGCGAACGATTGGAGGGCACCTGACATGCGCATGTTGGCCGTATTCCTCCAGAAAGAATTCCTCCAGGTCTTCCGGAATCGGGCGATGCTCCCGATCATTTTCGTGATGCCCATCATCCAATTGATGGTCCTCTCGTTCGCGGCCACCTTCGAGATCGGTCAAACGAACATGGTCGTCGTGGATCTGGACGGGAGTGCGCTGGCCCGCGGCCTGGTCCAGGAAATGGAGTCGTCGGGCTATTTCCGGGCGATTAGGTGGACGCCAGATCCCGCGGTCGGCGATGCGGCGCTTCGTGTGGGCGACGCGAGCCTGCTGGTGAGCATCCCGCGCGGATTTGAGCGCGACCTGCTCGCTACCGGTAAAACCGCGCTCGCATTGACCCTGGATGCAACCGATGGAGCCGGAGCCGGCGTGATTCAGGCCTACGCGAGCCAGATTGTGAGGACCTACGGAGCACGAATCGTTCGGGAAGCCGGCCTCGTCAAGACCCAGCCAACGTTCCAAATTTCACCTCAGCCAGTTTTTTGGTACAATCCGACCCTCGATTATCCGCGGTTCATGGTGCCAGGAATACTGGTAGTGCTCGTCACCATGATTGGCACCTTTCTGTCCGCCATGAACGTGGCCAGAGAGAAGGAAATCGGCACGATTGACCAATTGAACGTGTCTCCCGTGCCCAAAACCGTGTTCATCCTGGGCAAGCTGTTTCCATTCCTGTTGATCGCGCTCTTTGATCTGGCGCTGGGGTTGGTCGTCGCCCGAGTCGTCTTCGGCATCACGTCGGAAGGAAGCCTCATTCTGCTCTTTGCGCTCTCGGTAGAATACCTGATCGTCATGCTTTCCTTCGGGCTCCTGATCTCGACCAAGGTGGACACCCAGCAGCAGGCCATGTTCATCGCGTGGTTCTTCATCGTCATCTTCCTGCTCATGGGCGGCGTATTCACGCCCGTAGAGAGCATGCCCGAGTGGGCTCAAACCGTGACGCTAGCCAATCCGATGACTCATTACATGCGGATCGTTCGTGCAATCATGATTCGCGGGGCCTCGTTCGCCGATGTAGCGTCGTCGGCGGCGGTGCTGGGCGGGATTGGAGCTCTGGTGCTGACGACGGCTGTTATGGCCCACCGCAAGGTCCACGCCTAGGGACACGGCTCCCTGGCCTCCCTCAAAAACGGATCTGGGGCTCCGATTTGCGGCCTCCCCCTCTTGAAGTTACCCTGTTCTCAGCAACCCCGAACGCATGCCGGTGGGTCAGGCTCCGCGCCGAGCGACCACTGATTTCACCAACCTCGGAAGGGTTTCAGAACACGGTCCCAAGACCACCTCATCCATCTTTCCTGCGATTGCCGACCGCTCCACATTGAACTCTGCACAATAGGCGCCGGCTTCGGCGGCGGCCAAGGGCAGGCCGGCGGCGGGATAGACCACGGCGCTCGTGCCGATGGAGAGGAACACGTCGGCATTCACCGCCGCCTCGAAAGCCTCCTCAAACACACCCTCCGGAAGCATTTCGCCGAACCATACCACGTCGGGGCGGATCAACCCCTGGCAAGCGGGGCACAAGCCGGCACGAAGATCGTCGTCATCCGCCAACCTCCTGCAATCCACGCAGAAATTCCGGGTCAGGTTGCCGTGGAGTTCCAGCACATTTTTAGAGCCAGCCATGAAGTGAAGGTTGTCCACGTTCTGGGTGATGAGGCAAAAGTCACGGACAAGAGCCTCCAACTCAACCAGCGCGTTGTGTCCCGCGTTGGGCATCACATTCTCAATGATCTGGCGGCGGTGAGCGTACCAACCCTGGACCATCTCAGGATTCGAAAGAAACGCGTCCATACTAGCCAACTCCTCCGGCTCGAATCGGGCCCAGAGACCGTCGGGGTCTCTAAAGGTCGGGACGCCGCTCTCGGCGCTGATGCCGGCGCCAGTGAGGACGGCCACACGCTTGGCCTGCGTCAGGCGGCCAATCAAGCTTTGAGTCAAGGGCATGGTGTTAGCCAGTTGGAGTTCGGTTGAGGCAGCGAGCCGCCGAGCCGCCGAGCACAGGAACCCGACCACGCCAGATCGTTCCACGGCCAAAGAGACCACGCCGCCCCCCAATGCAAGACCGAGCACCCCTGAAGTTCTACATCGGGATGGCCGCCATAGCCTACACCATCTGGTTGGCTTATTTCCTGGCTACCGGTCACCTCGCGTCGAACCTGGAGACCATGGACCTCAGGTCTGCGCTGGACCACCGCATCCCGCTTGTCCCATGGATGGTCTGGATATACGATTTCACCTACATCCTGCCCATCGCGGTCATCTTGCTGGTCCGGGACGGCCACATCCTGAACCGGCTTCTGATGGCGGTATACATGGGGACGCTCATGGCCACTGTGGTTTATTTTCTGGTGCCCATCGCGTACCCCGCTCCGGTACTCGGAAGCTCCCTCTCAGAACGCTTCCTGGAGTGGCAGCACCAGATCGACTTCCAGCCGGGCGCAAACAAGCTGCCGAGTCTTCACGTGGCGAACTCGTTCATGATCTGGATGGCGGTCCGGAGTCGAGGCCGGGGTCTTTCAGCCCTGTTTCTCGTGATGGCGGTACTCATCGCGGTGTCGACTCTGCTGGTCAAGAAGCACCTGGTCATCGACGTGGTGGCAGGAGTCGCTTGGGGCTTCGGAGTCTGGTGGCTGGCCGGAAAGGCTTATGATCGATGGGCGGACCGGAGCCTCCCGGCCGACCGCGCCTTGCTGAAGCTCCTCCGGCTCCGACGCGATCCTACCACACAGGCCTGACCCGCTTGTAATTGTCGACCTCAGTCGTATAGACGGGCCAACAGGACGAAGGCCAGGTTTAGCGGCCAGTGTCCCACCGTCAGGACTCAGACGAAACCTCCAGACGAGCGCCGAAAATTCGATAGTCGAGTGAAAAACGCCCGGCGCCAAAAACCAAAAGGGTGGCCAAAATCACCATGAGGAGCGCCGACAGCTCCAACGACTGATTTGCGGTTCCGAATCCTCCGGCCAAGTGAACGAAGAACACCGCGACAACCATGATCGGAAGAATCACGGCAGCCGCGAGCCTGGTGAAGAGCCCCAAAAGAAGCATCAATCCTCCACCGATGTGGCTGGCCAGGATGTAGTACTTGGCGGCCGATACCGCGCGCTCACCGGCGAACGCCACGAGAATATCGGGGTCGGCGGCATACGCCAAACCTCGGATCAGCAGGGCACCACCTACGAAAATTCTCACGAGGTCGATGGCCATCGAATTGTGCGTCCACTGCCAGAGGACTAGCCGACGATATCCTCCTATCCGGTCGAGTGCGTCAATCATACTAGATCTTCTGTTTCCATTTCTGGCAGGTCGCGCCACAAGGGCTCCCCCGCCGGCTTGAAATTTTGGGTTGCCACGAAGTGCAGCCCGAGGTGAAAATTCAATTTGAATTTGCCGCCTCCGAAGCGATCAAACAAGTAGGCTTCGGGTCCTCGGATGATGTCGAACATGGTATCCGGTCCGAGAACCCCCAGCTTCTTGAATCTCACGGATCCGCGCCAGGGCTCCTGAACAAGGATGGTCACGGTCGATCGGGAGAGAAGGTGAACGAACACCTCCTCAATCTCATCGTCCGTAGGATTGACGTTGCCCCGCTCCGCCATCCATTTGCCGACGAACTTTTCATATAGGGTCCACACCCAATCCATGCTCAGCCCTCCTCCTCCTTGAGGGCCCAACCAAAGAACACGAAGAAGAATCCCAGGATCAGAAATAGTGCTCCGGCAACGGTCGCGATCTCGGCCAGGCTGATTTCGAACGGCAGGCTCTGGACCACCAGGACAAGCGCAAGCCCTGCCCCGAGGGCGATGGTTCCGTATTTGGCGACCATGCGCAGCCGCCACGCGTTCGCCGCGTTGTAGTCTTGAGTGGCCTCTTTCGGCATGGCGGCGACGGACCGCTCATGGTGCGCCGTCTCCCACTGCGACACTTTTTCCCTGTACTCCGGACTCGTGAACCGGTCAGAGCTGGCCTCGTCGACGGCTCCACCTCCAAAGAGTACACGGTCAAGGGAGAGTTTCCCGGAGCCAAAAATGAATAGGACGACCAGCAGAACAAGCACCAACACGGACAGCTCGAGAGACTGGTTGGGCAGAAAAAGACCACCGCGAAGAAAGGCGAAATAAACGGCCCCGGCCAGCACCGGAATTTGCATGAGCGCAGCCAGGCGCGTGGCCAGCCCGGTCGCCAGCATGAGCCCGCCCAGAAGGTGGGTGGCCGCGGCAAGCTGTAATCCGACCGCCGGAAGCAGATAGCTGATATCCTCGGCCCGAACCAGCGCGACTATTCTGGAGGAGTCCGCGATAAAAAGGACGCCGCGAACAAACAGCGCGAGCCCCAAGAAGCTCCGGATGATGTCCAAGGCGGCATCGTCGTGCGTTCGTCGAAAATCAAAAAATCGAAATGTCTGAGGCATGGAATGTGGGCGACTGTACTCGAAAGCAAGGCCTGTTTGAGGCCCTGGGGAGGCCGCTTTGCGCGGAATTCATCACCAAGGTACGCGGGCAGCGACCAACCCTCAATAGCCCGTTTTCCCATCGCCAGTAGGTTCCTGCTGCCTTGGGACATTGGTGCTATTTCACGACAAAATAGTCGATTTATCAAAAAAACATGCACATGGTTTCTATGAGGCGGGTCCGCGGCCTAAATTCGTGAGCGGTTCCCCCCTCGAATATTCACTCAATTTCTCTTTTTCAATGCTCCCTACTGACAGAATCCGGGTACTCCTGGTCGCCGGCCTCCTCATGTTCACGTCTGCCTGCGGCGGCGGCGAATCTGACCCTGCAGCTTCCGGCGAGGCAACGCCCACTGCCGATACAACCCCGATGGGAACCGCGACGGTAACCGGCTCGGTATCATTCTCTGGAACGGCCCCAGACCCCACGCCCATCCGCCTGGATAGGGAATGCCGCGCTCTGAACTCAGACGCAGTCATGGCAGAGAACGTTGTTGTTAACGACAACGGTACGCTGCAGAATGTGTTCGTCTATGTTTCTGAAGGCCTGGGCGAATACTCCTTCGCAGTTCCCTCGGAAGCCGTCCACTTCGACCAGTCCGGCTGCATGTACACCCCACGCGTATTCGGGGTGATGGCCGGCCAGTCCATCATGATCATGAATAGTGATCCGCTGATGCACAACATCCACGCTCTTCCTGAGACCAACCGCCCATTCACCTTCGGAATGCCGGTTCAGGGCTCTCAAATGGAGCGGAACTTCCGCGTTCCCGAGGTCATGGTTAAGATCAAATGTGATGTGCACCCCTGGATGGGAGCTTACGTAGGCGTGTTGGATCATCCTTTCTACGGCGTCTCCGGTTCTGACGGTGCGTTCTCGATCGCCCACCTGCCGGCCGGCGAATACGTCGTATCGGCATGGCACGAGGAGTACGGCACGACCTCTCAGACGGTGACCGTCGGCGACGGTGAATCCCAGGAGATCACCTTCGAGTTCGGTGCAGACGCCTGACCTGTAGTCCCAAGCGCCTGACCGCCCGTCTGCGCACGCCTAACCTGGCCGGCTCACCCTCCTCCCCGCGTGGGGTGAACCCCGGATGAACATGTATACGCCCACATCTGCTGCGCGAAGCTAGTATGACAACAACCGACCACACCGAGGATCACGGTCTTCATGAGGAGAGCTTCTGGCGGAAGTACATCTTCTCGACGGACCACAAGACCATCGGCATCCAGTATGGCCTGACCGCCCTGCTTTTCCTCCTCATTGGGTTCGGCCTGATGTTGCTGATGCGCTGGCAGTTGGCCTATCCCGGGCAACCCATGCCCTTCATTGGGTGGATGTTCAGCGATAGCACGATGCCTGGTGGTGTTATGCTGCCCGAGTTCTACAATCAGCTGGGCGCGATGCACGGAACCATCATGGTGTTCCTCGGCGTCGTGCCTTTGGCGGTTGGCGCCTTTGGCAACTACGTAGTACCGCTTCAGATCGGTGCGCCGGATATGGCGTTTCCCAAGCTGAACATGGCCAGCTACTGGGTCTTCCTCGTCGGCGGACTGATCATGCTGGCCAGCTTCTGGCTTCCCGCAGGCGCTGCCAAGGCCGGGTGGACTTCGTACCCGCCGCTCGCGAATATCGAGACGATGGGTCAGACCGTCTGGCTCATCGGAATGGTCTTTCTGATCACGTCTTCCCTCCTGGGAGCCGTGAACTTCATCACGACCATCATCCAGCTTCGCGCTCCGGGGATGACCTACATGAGGATGCCTTTCTTCGTCTGGGCCCAGCTGGTCACGGCCTTTCTGTTGCTGCTGGCATTTCCGCCTCTCGAGGCCGCCGCCGTGCTCCAGTTGTTTGATCGCCTGGTTGATACCAGTTTCTTCATGCCCTCGGGCCTGGTGATCAGCGGTGAGGTCTCCGAAGTCGCGGGTGGAGGAAGCCCCCTCCTGTGGCAGCACCTGTTCTGGTTCCTGGCACATCCTGAGGTGTACGTTCTCATCCTGCCGGCCATGGGCATCGTCACGGAGATACTCGCGAACAATATTCGCAAGCCTCTTTGGGGCTACAAGGCGATGGTCTACTCGCTGATATTCCTTGGCTTCATGTCGTTCATGGTGTGGGCCCACCACATGTTCATCACGGGCATGGGCACGGCCATGAGCACGTTCTTCCAGGTGACGACCATGATCATCTCGGTCCCATCTGTGGTGATCCTGTCGGCGCTCTTCTTGTCGCTCTGGGGAGCTTCGATTCGATTCACGACACCGATGCTGTTCGCCTTGGCGTTCCTTCCCATGTTCGGTATCGGCGGGTTGACCGGTCTTCCTTTGGGATTGACACCAACGGACATTCCGCTTCACGACACGCTCTACGTTATTGGTCATTTCCACTATGTGGTGGCTCCGGGGACGATACTTGCCTTGTTTGCCGGCATCTACTATTGGTATCCGAAAGCCACGGGTAGGCATCTGAACGACACTCTTGGGAAGATCCACTTCTGGGGCTCCGTCATCCCGATGAACTTTCTTTTCTTCCCGATGCTGATCCAGGGTCTCGCCGGAGTGTCGCGCCGACTGTATGACGGTGGCGCGACCTATGACTTCGCTGAAAACGTGATCCACTACAACGAGATGATGTCCATCGCGGCATGGGTTCTTGCTGTCTTCCAGCTCCCCTTCATCTTCAACTTCTTCTGGAGCATCTGGAAGGGCAAGAAGGTGGAAAACGACAATCCGTGGGAGGCTACCACCTTCGAGTGGACCGCCACCTCTTCTCCTCCGATGGGACACGGGAATTTCGAGACCATCCCTACCGCCTATCGTGGCCCATACGAATACAGCGTGCCGGGACATGACACTGATTTTTACCCGCAGGACCAGCCCTAACCCGCCATGCAGATTCCCTACACGGTAGAAGCCCGGCCTGACACGGGCGTAAACAATGCGAAGTTGGGCGTTTGGTTGTTCCTGGCTTCCGAGATCATGCTCTTCGGAGGCCTGTTCTCCGCGTACATCTTTCTCCGCATTGGCGTCGATGTCTGGCCCGGAGAAATCTTGGGCCATGAGTATACCAAAGCGTCAGATATTCTGAACGTCCCTCTGGCGTTCGTGAATACGCTGGTTCTGATTGGATCATCGGTCACGGTCATTATGGCCTGGGTGAGCCTCAAGATGGGCAAGTGGGACCTCCATCGTCGGTACATGTGGCTGACCTTCCTTGCCGGAGTCGCCTTCCTGGTGATCAAAGGTTTCGAGTACTCCAGCAAATTTGAGCACGGCTACCTGCCATCGGAGGCCAACTTCTTGGGCATCTACTTCGTGATGACCGGCTTACACGCCCTCCACGTTATCGGCGGAATGATCGTGTTTGGGTATTTACTGGGCCCGGGAGCGAAAATGTGGAAGTCCGAGCCAGACCGCTTCACCAACCGCATAGAGATTGTCGGATTGTACTGGCACTTTGTGGATATCATCTGGATCTTCCTGTTCCCCACGATCTACCTTCTGTAGCACGCGCGACCGCGATCAACTGACACCGATCCCATAGAGACCGACCATGGCCGACGCACACCATCTGGACGACATCCAGAAGCACGTTAGAACCTACATGATCATCTTCGGCTCCTTGATGGTCCTGACCGTCCTGACGGTGGCCGTCACGTATCTGGAGTTGACCATTTGGCCGGCCCTCATCATAGCTCTGGTCATCGCGACCGCAAAGGGAGGATTGGTAGCGGGTCATTTCATGCACCTCATCGGTGAGAAACCAGTCATCCAGTGGGTCCTGATTATCACCGCTGTGTTCCTGTTTTTCATGTTTGCCGTACTTATTGCGGCCTTCTACAACCAGCAGGATCTCGCAATCATGGGGGGGTTGAACCATGGGAATTAAGTCCTTCCATCTAGCCTTCATTCTTGTCTCGTTCCTGCTCTTCCTCTATGTAGTCTGGTATGCCGTCACCGAGATGAGTGGTGGCATGCGGTACGTACTGGGAGGTGGCTCGGCCATCCTTGCAGTTGGCGTCGTTGTCTACGGCCGGCGCTTCCTTCAGAAAATGAAGGCGCTGGAGGCGACAAATTGAGGCCGCTTTTCGCCATCGGTATCGCCTCCCTACTATGGCTCGCGGCGCCCGATTTAGCCTGGGCCTGCGAGCGTTGCTTCGGCGCGGGCTCAGATGCCCCGGCTGTGAGGGCCGTAGTGGCTTCCATGTTGGGACTGTTCCTGGTCCTGACCTTCGTGTTTGGTGGCGTTTTTTCGTTCTTCAACGGCGCAAACATCCGCGCCGAAGAAATCGAGAGAGAGCGCGAGCTTGAATCCCAAATTCCACCGAATCCTGTCATCCCTCCCCTGACTCCAACTGACACCGACTGAAATGCGCGAGTTTCTGGATATCAGTGCTTGGCTTGGCATGCCCGAGGCCGCCTCGGGTCATGCCGGTGATATCGACTACATGATGTCGCTTGTTCACTGGCTTATGCTTCTCCTCTTTGTCGGTTGGGGGGCGTATTTCATCTACGTTCTCATCCGCTTCAGAGAAGGAAAGAGTCCAAAAGCCAGCTACGAAGGGGCGAAAGGCAAGTACTCAACGTACCACGAGGTGGGTGTCGTCCTGGCGGAGGTCGCTCTTCTGGTCGGCTTCGCCTTCCCGATCATGGGCGTCCTCAAGAACGACTTCCCCACCACGCAGGAGGCTCCTTTTGAGGTCAACGTAATCTCTGAGCAGTTCGCATGGAACATGCACTACCCCGGACCAGATTTGGTATTCGGAGCACGGGACATCAACCTCATCGACCTCTCGCTAAACCCGATAGGCCTCGATCCGACAGACGCAGCCGGGGACGACGACATCGTAACCTTAAACGAACTCCACCTGCCGATCGACCGCCCGGTCATCATCAATTTGAGCTCGAAGGATGTGATCCACAGCTTCGGCGTCCCACAATTGCGGGTGAAGCAGGATGCGATTCCAGGGATGCTGATCCCCATGTGGTTCGTCCCTACAGTGGCCGGTGAATACGAAATCGCGTGTGCTCAGCTTTGCGGCTTGAGCCACTACCGGATGCGAGGATTCGTCACGGTAGAGAGCCAAACCGAGGTTGACAGCTGGCTTGCCGACATGAAAGCGGGGATCTTTTAGATGCGCCCTCTCTTAGGCGCGATCCGGCCTTCCCTCCACTCACAGGGAGAACGCTGGGCCATTTTTGCAGGAGCACTAACGGCCTGTCTGGCCTTCTTCTTCTTCCCGATGGAGGCCTTCGCAGCCCCGCAGGAGGTACCGAACCCGGACTACCGAGAATTCCCCATCGTCGGAAGCCGGGTCATCATGTGGGTGGTGGCCCAGTTACACCTGATGTTCGCGGCCTTCGTCTTGGCCGTCCCGATGTTCGCCCTGATCATCGAGATCATCGGCTACGTGACGGGCGAAAAGCGCTACGACGACCTGGCCTACGAGTTCACGAAGCTGCTTTCGGTTTCGTTCTCTTTCACGGCCTCCCTGGGCGCGATGCTGACGTTCCTTCTGATCGTCCTCTACCCCCGCCTGGCGTCCTACCTCGTCTCGATATTCAGTTGGACCTTCTTCCCGTACGTCCTGCTCTTCTTCCTGGAGGCCGTCCTCCTGTACAGCTACTACTACGGCTGGGGGAAATTCAGTCCGAAGGTGCACATCGCCTTGGGCGTCATGCTGAACGTGGTCGGGACAGCCATCATGTTCCTCGCCGACGCTTGGTTGACGTTCATGAACACACCGAACGGCATATCGGACACGGGAGCGCTGGTGAGTCTGTACGACGCCATCAACAACTTCATCTGGATGCCCATCAACATCCACCGGATGATCGCCAACGTCGCGTTCGGTGGCTCTGTGGCGGCGGCCTACGGAGCCTTCAAGTTCCTGGGCGCCAAAACCGACGAGGAACGAGCGCACTACGACTGGATGGGGTACATCGGCAACTCGATTGCCATCGCCGCCCTGCTTCCCCTCCCCTTCGCCGGGTACTGGCTCGGGAAGGAGATCTACGGCTACTCTCAGAGTCTGGGCATCACGCTGATGGGGGGCACCTTCTCGTGGCTCTTTATCATCCAGGCCATCCTCATCGGTAACCTGTTCCTTGCGGCGAACTATTACCTGTGGGTAAGCATGGAGCGGATCGAAGGCGCCGAACGCTTTCGCAAGTTCACAAAGTATCTGTTGGTGGTTATTGCGGGGTCGTTTTTGGTCTGGGCAACGCCACACTCGTTAGTCGCCTCGATTGAAGAGGCCCGAAAGATGGGCGGCGCTCATCACCCGATCCTGGGCGTTCTCGGGGTCATGTCCGCCAAAAACTCGGCGGTCAACCTCCTGATATTGACGACGTTCCTTAGCTTCATGATGTTCAGGCGAGGCAACAAAGAGCCGACCGTCTCCTGGGCCAAGCAGGGCAACATCGCTCAATTTGTGATCTTCGTCTCTGCCGTCGTGATCGTCATGTTTCTGGGCGTTTACGGGTACTTTGTCGAAGCCGCCGTCCGAATTGGTCTCTCGGTCCCCCAGGTCGCCGCGGTTCTCTTCGCTATGATCTCCATCGCCACCATTGACGTCTTCATGTTCAAGAAGGCCAAGGAGATAGGCCGGATCCGTTGGGGAGACATGCCCAACCGGTCTCAGTACGCTCTCTTTTTCATCGCGATTACCTTTGCGTGGACCATGGGACTTATGGGCTACGTACGGGCCGGCATGCGGCAGCACTGGCACGTGTTCGGTGTCATGGAAGACACGTCTGTGGACGCTTTCACGCCGACCCTCGGGTTTGCGTCGAACGTGGTATCGATAACAGTCCTGATCTTTTTCATCTTCATTGGAATCGTGTTCTGGCTGTCGGGCCTTTCGAGCAGGAAACCCTGGGAAGCCAAGACGCCTGACGCGGAGGTAGGGGAATGAAGAACACGCTGAAAATCTTCGGCTTTACGATAATGGTGCTGCTGTTCTACAGCTACGTCGGTCACACCGTCCCGCAGAAGATCACCTATCCGCCCGAATCGACCGCTCTTGGAGCGGATATGACGGCCGTGGAACTCGCCATCGCGGGAGAGGCAATCATGGCCGGAAAAGGTACCTGCTTCAATTGCCACACCATCGGCTCTGGCGCTGACCCGGCTTCGCTTCGATTCCCCGATTTGGGCGGCATCGGCCGGACGGCCGCGACCAGGGAACCCGGGCTGTCGGCGGTTGAGTACCTGGCCAAATCGCTGTATGAACCCAACGAGTTCATCGTAGAAGGATTCCTACCCGGAATGCCGATTGCAAACCGGCCGCCTATTGGCCTGAGCGACGACGAGATCAAGGCCGTCCTGAACTATATGCTTGGACTCGGGAGCGAACCCAGCCTTACTCTGGCGTCGGACATCGGCTATGTGACGGAAGAATCGGCGACGCCATCGGGCGGCGCAACGGCCGCAGCCGGCGTCGGCTCTGGGCTGGACGGTCCGGGTGTGATTGCAGCTTACCTGTGCGGCACCTGCCACGCCGTCGATGACGATTCTCGGTTGATGGGCCCGAGTCTCTTCGACATCGGAGCGCGCCTCTCCAAGGCAGAAATTTACGAGGCCATCATGGATCCCGACGCCACCGTGCCCGAAGGCTTCCCCGGGGCTGTGATGGGCGCCACCCTTGAAGCATCCGGGTTTTTCCAGAAGGTGTCCACGGAAGAGCTTCGCGCCCTCGTGGATTACCTCGCATCCAAAACGGGCGAATAAGTGAATCTATTGGCCGTGCTGGGGATCGTCGCGGCGATGCTCCTCCTCAGATTCCTGAAGCCGAACGCGCTAGTCTGGGCCATCGCATGGTGGTTCGGATTCTATTTGATGGCGACGAGGGGTATCGATCCGCCGGTGCCCAGCTCCGTGGTCAGCATGTACATGGGCGTCGTCACCATCATCCTGGCCGCCTTTCTCACATCGGCGGCCGACCGGATGAAAGAGACCGGCGAAGCGTTCGTTGCCTTCTTCGTGGAGAAACGGTTCTTCTGGCCTCTGGTCCTGCTTCTGGTGGCCGTTCCCGCGCTGGTCGCGTTCAACGTGTATTCGTCCATCACCTCACAACCGCAACCACCGGTATCGGGACGAACGATTCACCCTCCCCCTCCGGGAACAGTGACCTTCAAGGGGCGCACGGTTGACCTGGTAGCTGAAGACAACCCTTACCGCCGCCTCGAGACCGAAGACCCGGAATCCTTCACGGCCCACGTGGATAATGGAAGGCGGGTTTATTACCAGAATTGTGTCTACTGCCACGGCGATAACATGGAGGGAGACGGACCATTCGCGCACGGCTTCGATCCGATCCCCGCCAACTTCCAGTCTACCACGACCATCTCGATGCTGGAGGAGTCCTACCTCTTCTGGCGGATCGCCACGGGTGCCCCCGGGCTTCCGCTAGAGTCGGCACCCTGGGCCTCGGCCATGCCCGCATGGGAGTTATTCCTTGAGGAAGAAGAGATCTGGGACGTGATCCTATTTCTGTACGACTACACGGAACAGCGGCCTCGCGCCAAGGAGGTGCACGATTGAAATCTCAAGGATTACGCAAGCGACAGTCCGTCCTGTTCGCGGCGACGCTTCTCGCGGTCGCCCCTGTGCTGGCCCAGAATGTAGACCTCGGTACCGACGCACAGCGTGAGGCGGGCGGGGTTCTGTACCAGGCCAAGTGCGCGCATTGCCACGGAATCGACGGCCAGGGAGATGGGCCAGCCACCGACTACTTCCGCCCGACGCCACGCGACTTCACCTCATCGATCTTCAAGTTCAGAACGACGGCCTCGGGCGAGCTCCCATCGGACGACGACATCAGGCGGTCGATTCGAGAAGGCATGCCGTATACGGCCATGCCGCCCTGGCCTTCCCTCTCCGAGTCGGAGATCAGCAACCTGATGTACTACATCAAGACCTTCGCCGATGACTTCTCAGGGCCGTTCGGGGAAGTCACTCCGCTGGAAATGCCGCGTGCGCCTTCGATCACCGAGGAGTCCATCGCCAGAGGGCGCGAGGTGTACCTGGAACAGCAGTGCAACGATTGCCACGGGGATGCCGGACGAGGAGACGGAAAGTCCGCCCCTACGCTCGAGGACCAGTGGGGTTATCACATCAGAGCGGCTGATCTGACCAAGCGATGGACGTTCCGTGGAGGCGTCACCCGGGAGGACATCTACCGAACCTTCACGACCGGACTGGATGGTTCGCCGATGCCAAGCTTCGAGATCCAGCCGCCAGAGGATGGCTGGGCCCTGGTGGACTACGTCGCGAGCCTCTCCACCGACTCGCCAGGCTACGGGACCACCGTGGTGGCGACGCCGGTAGCGGAAATCTCGGAGGAGGCGTTTGCGGCTACTCCCGGCACCTTCCTCGCCCTGGTAGGACAAGTCATCGAGCCGGGGAGAGCGTTCTACTCCGGTATCAACGCCATTGAAGTCCGCGCACTCGTAACCGACGCCGAAGTCGCCATACGGCTGACCTGGAATGACCTGCAGGCCGACACGAGAGGTGCCAATGGGCCGGATTTAGCCGTCGAGGACGGGGCATGGTTCGGCGCGCCCGACACATCAGGGGTGTTCTCGGACGCCGTTGCCGTCCAGTTCCCGACTGCGACTCCGGACGGCTCGCAACTCCCCTACTTCATGTTCGGTGATCGCAAGTTGTCCACGGACATTTGGTTCGCCGATATGGGGGGCCCGGTCGCTACACACTACGTCGGACGTGGGTCGGGTAACCTTGCGGCCGAGGGCCCGGAGATCTCCGTAGAAGCCGCCTACGGCGATGGACAGTGGACGGCCACCTTCCGCCGAAGCCGGGCCGAGGAAGGTCATATCGGCTTCGAGGAGGGCACGTTCGTGCCCATATCGTTCAGCGCCTGGGACGGATTCAACACTGAGTCGGGTAACCGCCGAGGACTCTCGGGGTGGTACAGCCTCTATGTAGACGTCGCAGACAAGCCGTCGCCCCTGGGTCCGATGGCCGGGTATGGCCTGCTCACCCTGTTGCTTGGCGTGGGTATGACCGTATTCATGCGCCGAAAGTACACCTGACGGCCTAGATCCATCCGATGCCATACCGCCCAGCCCTGGTATCTTGGAACCTCACCAAGAAGTGTAACCTTGCCTGCCCCCATTGTTATATGGAGGCGGGGGACAAGGCCGAAGAGGAACTGACCACCGACGAATGCCTGAAGTTGGTGGACGAATTGGCGGCGCTTGGTACCGAAATGCTCATCCTGACTGGCGGTGAGCCACTTCTCAGGCGAGACATCTATGAGATTGCGTCCAAAGCCTCGTCCACAGGAATGTGGGTGGTCATGGGCACAAACGGAGTGCTGGTTAATGACCATGTAGCCAAACGCATGGTCCAATGCGGAGTGAAGGGAGTTGGGATCAGCATCGATTCGGTGGATCCAGCCCGTCACAACGAATTTCGAGGAGGCCCGGACGCCTG
>CAYXSE010000010.1:21116-27223 GCA_964466675.1 uncultured Rhodothermales bacterium
GGTGCGCGCACTCGACATCTGCCGTAAAAACGGCCTTGAGGTCTTGGTGCAGTCATCCATCATGGAAGACAACGCAGACGAAGTCGAGGCTCTCATGGCATTCGCCAAGGCCCGAGGAGCCTGGTCCTTCAACGCGTACTACCTCGTTCAGACGGGTCGAGGCCAGTCTCTGAACCCGCTTACGGCCGAAGAGACCGATCGGTCTCTCAGGTCACTGGTCAAGGCCCAGCAGCAGTATCAGCCGATGCTGGTGCGTGCCAAGTGTGCACCACAATTCAAACAATTGGCCTACGAAATGGGCCTGGGAGGCCTTGAGAGCGGCGGCTGCATGGCAGGCACCGAATATTGCAGGATCACACCCGAAGGCAATGTGACCCCATGTCCCTACATGGATCACATCGCCGGCAACGTGCGGGACGCCGGATTTACGGCGATCTGGAATGAGTCGCAGACTTTTTTAGATCTACGCGATCCGTCAAAGCTCGAAGGCAAGTGCGGGTCCTGTGAGTTCTCCGAATTGTGTGGCGGGTGCCGCTGCCGAGCCTATTCCGTTGCCGGAAATATGCTCGCAGAAGATCCAGCCTGCATGTACCAGCCGGGCTCGATGGTCCTCCCCCCGATTACCGAGGTCACCTTTTCGGATCCCGTTCTTCAGAGGCTGGACCGGATCCCAATATCCTTTATTCGGGAGAAGGTCCGCAAGGGTCTCCTGGCTTACGCAGCCCGGCACCAACTCCCCATGGTAACCTCAGATGACATGGATGCCGCCATCGCGGGATCCGGGCGAGCAGTTCCGGGTTGGGGCAAATCCTAGACCTGGTTCCTGTCGCTAAGTGCCCTTTGTCCCGCGCACGAGTAGGCCTGCCTAGCACAACTACCGCATTTCGTTTCCCTCAGACCGCTTTCAGGCCCAGGTATGGCGTTCGTGATCTTAGACAACTGCAACGCCTGCGGGCAGTGCGTGGATGAGTGTCCCATCGAGGCCATCGAGGTAGGTGATCCCATCTACGTGATCAATGACACCTGCTGCGAGTTCGAAGAGTGTGTCGCCGTGTGTCCTGAGGACGCGATTGTGAATGAGTCTGAACAACCGGGGAGTTAGACGCAGCTTCAATTTTCCCTCGCACCAAAGAGTTGACCCGGTTCGGCTAGTTCCGCCAACGGCACGGCCTCGACCTGGTCGGCGATAGCATAGCGCTTCTTCCCGGGATAGACCACGGCCACACTTTCCAGGCCAATGTCTTTGATCGCGATGCCCATAGACCTGGTCATTCGAGGCGCATCGGCGCGCTTGCATTCAACGCCATACAATCGGCCACCCCGCTGAAGGATGAGGTCGACTTCGGCTCCTTGGTGCGTAGCCCAAAAATAGGCGTCGTCGTGGGGCTGGAAAGCCAGCACCTGTTCCAGAACAAACCCTGCCATGAAGCACCAACCTTTGGATGATTGTAGAGAGCATCTTGCGAATTGATGCCCAGGAGACTGTGCAGCAGTCCAGTGTCGCGGACGTACACCTTGGGCGACTTCACCTGTCACTTTCGGAGGTTCGCGTGCCAGGGTTTCAGCTGACGAAGCACTAGCCCGTCCGTCAAAATATCCAGGTACCTGCGCGTGGTGGATTCATTCACTCCCAAGGCCCAAGCAGGATCCTAATCGTGAATATCCCGCTTGTCGAACGGGGTATTCATGGTTAATCGCACGGCATGTATTCCTCGAATCTCCGCCAGTTCGTAGACTGGGCGCTAGAATTATGGCCCTGATCGATCCCCGCCCATGAAACGAATGGAAAAGACAGGCCTGACTGACGTTCAGGTCGGAGAGAACAACGAGTGGAACGAGGTCCACATGGTTACGCGGGAGATATTCGCGCAGATGGCTCCCTCTATTCTAAGGTTGGAAATCGGCAGGCTGTCTGAGCTCATCACGAAGTTGGGAATCGACTCGATCTTGCACGAGAGCCTGGTTTCCGCGCGACATCGACTTCGATCCCTCAAGGAATTGGTCGCTCACGACTTCGAACATGCTGAACTAGGGCCCTGCGTGAGCCACTTGGACGCCGCCATCCTCGCGATAGGCATCCGGCCCCAGTCAACCGAAGACAAGACCCTGGACAACATCACAGATCGACTTGGTTACGTGCGCGAGCGGCTCTGCCTGCTGGTGTGAGAGATCTTCGTGCAATTGCCCCCCGGTGCCCTCAAACGGGGGATTGGCTGACTGTCAAAACCTATCTTGATCTGAGGAAAGGACTTGAGCCTGTTTGGATAACATCGCGGAACGCCTCGGATACGTCTGAGAGCGGCACTGCCGTTTGAACGGAAGTATGTACAAGAAGATTTTCGTCCCGGTCGACAATTCTGAGCACTCGATGTCGTCCATCGATTTGGCGGTTCACCTCGCCAAGGAGACGGGCGCCAAGCTGGTGGGGTCGCACGCGTACGCCGCGCGTCTGCACGACTACCGGTTCAAGCAGATGGAATTCACCCTGCCCGATGAGTATCTCGTCGAGGAGGAAATGGAGAAGCAGCGCAAGGTGCACGACACCCTCATCACCATGGGCCTGGAGTTGATCTCCGACTCGTATCTGGTGGTGATGGAAAAAATGGCGCACGAGTCCGGCCTCTCCTTCCAGCCGAAGATGTACGACGGCAAGAACTACAAGGTGATCGCCGACGACATCAACAGCAGCGACTATGACCTGGTGATCATGGGCGCCCTGGGCCTCGGTGCCGTCAAGGACAGCCAGATTGGAAGTGTATGCGAGAGGGTCGTGCGCCGGGTGAAGACGGACACGCTCGTCATCAAGAACACCGCACCTATAGAAGACCAACTCAAGCCCTCGAACGGTGAAATTGGACACGTGGCGAGCGGCGGAATCATTGTCGCCGTGGATGGAAGTCCCGAGTCATTCGCGGGATTGCGAACGGCGATCGCCCTCGGCAAACAACTGGGCAAGAGTGTCGAGGCCATATCGGCTTACGATCCTTACCTGCACTATGCGATGTTCAACAGCTTGGTCCACGTGCTGACCGAGAAGGCATCGAAGGTGTTCAAGTTCGCAGAACAGGAGCAGTTGCACGAAGAGGTCATCGACACCGGACTGGCCAAGATCTACCAATCACATCTGGAAGTAGCCCAGAAAATCGCCAAGGATGAAGATTTTGACCTGAAGGTGACACTACTGGACGGCAAGGCGTTCGAGAAAATCCTGGAATATGTCCGCCGCGAAAACCCCTGGCTCCTGGTGATGGGCCGTATTGGGGTGCACAGCGATGAAACCATGGACATCGGAAGCAACACAGAGAACCTGCTCCGTATGGTCTCCTGTAACGTGCTCCTGTCCAGCCAGCGCTTCACACCCGCAGTAGATGTCGCGGCCGCATCATCCATGATCTGGACCGAGCCGTCTCAGCGCATATTGGACAAGGCTCCTGATTTCGCAAGAAATCTGGCCAAGACCATCGTCCACCGTTGGGCGATGGAGCGGGGACACTCCGTCATCACGACATCTGTTCTTGAGCAGGCGCTCGGTACCATTCTGCCACGCTCTTCGATGCTCGCCATGGGCATCATCGCCGAGGATCTTGCGTCTCAGGCGGTCACCACCGCCCCGGACGAAACCTGGGTTTGCCGGAAATGCGGCTGGGTAGCACGAGGGTTCACGCCGAAAGAATGCACCGTCTGCTCGGCCGACAAGTCTGAGTTGACCCTGCTGGACAAACAAGCGATCGAGGACCTGGGCCCACTTGAGGGAGCCATTGTCGAGGAGCAGACCTTCGACAAGGTGAAGATCAAATACACCCAAGAGGCCCGGGCGCTGCTGAAAGCGGAGCCTGATGGATATCAGAGGCGACGAGCCCGAGCAAAAATTGAAAAGCGGGCCCGCGTGAGAAAAATTGATACCATCACCCGGGATATGGTCCTGGAGGTCGTAGACATCACTCAGTTCGAAACGAAGAATTTGGAAGAACGCGGAAAGCTCGGGCAACGCGCAACCGACGCGGAACCCTCGGAGCAGAATACTCGGGATGGCGAACACGCATGGACTCCGGACGCGGTCCGTCGTCTGAACCGCGTGCCGGAGGGTTACATGAGAAACTCCACCAAGAAGCGGATACAGAAGGTGGCCGATGCAAAGGGCACCGACCTGATCGATTTGGCCGTGGTCGAGGAAGGCATCAAGGAAGGCATCAAGCTCATGGAAGAGATGATCAAGAAGCAGAACGCGGCCAAGTCTGAGTAGGGCCTCGGCAATTGAAGACCTATCACGACATAACCCACGATGGCGGGTCCGACATCGTCGGACAGGTTGGGGTACGTGACAAGAAGCTTCGAGATCGATTGACCCGTGTTCGGCGCGTCGTTGCCGTCATGAGCGGGAAGGGTGGTGTTGGCAAGAGCGCCATGACGGTTCACCTGGCTACGTCTCTGGCGCAAGTTGGGTATCACACCGCTATCGTGGATGCGGACATCAACGGTGCTTCCGTGGTTCGGATGACGGGCGTCAGCCGTGGGCTCCCCGAACGCGAGGACGGGCTCATCCCACCCAGATCCGCCGCCGGCGTGAAGGTGATGTCCATAGATCTGTTCCTGAACGATGACCAGCCCGTAGAATGGGCCGCTCCCACACAGGAGCATGCCTACGCCTGGCGCGGCATGGCCGAGATCAACGCCATTCGGGAGATGATTGCCGATACCGCCTGGGGCGACCTGGACTACCTGTTTGTTGACCTCCCGCCCGGGACCGACAAGCTTCCAAACCTCCTCGATGTGACGGACCGCGTTGACGCTGCGGTTGTGGTGAGCATTCCATCTCCCGCATCCCACTACGTAGTCCGGAAATCCATCACCCTCGCCCGGAGAGCGCTGGGTGATGTGCCCATATTCAGGATCGAGAACATGGCCACGTTTCTCTGCGATTCCTGCGGCACCGTCCACACACTTTTCCCCGGTGAAGCCGCAGACCCGGCGTCACCACCCCGATTCGACGATTGCACATTGCTCGGCATGGTTCCGTTCGATCCCCGATGGGGCGAAACGCTCGATTCTGGACATCCCGAAGAGGCTTCGGGACCGGCTTCCACGGAGATTCGTCATATTGCAGAACGGCTCGCCGAAGCATTGGCCCAGGCGCAAAGGCCTGAAAACTCACACTCCCAGGCAACGACATGAAGTTTCTCTGTGTTGAATGTGACCAGCCCATGGCGCTGGAAAACACGACGGGTCCAGACAATGGGTCGCTCACCGTGCTGTTTCGTTGCCCCGAATGCGGCAAGGCCACGGCCATGCTGACCAACCCCATGGAAACGCAGATGGTGAATTCCCTGGGCGTGAAAGTCGGAGGACGCACAACCGCCGCGGCACCCATGGAAACCATCAAGTCGAATCTGGCCGGATACTCGACCGGCGACGGCGGGCCGGCGGAGCCGGGGCCGGGGCCGGGGCCGGGGCCGGTCGAAGGTGCCTCCGCCCCGGGCCATCACGGTGCCTCCTCGGGTTCGGAGTCAGGTAGCAAGTGTCCGTTTACCGGCGTCGTCGCCGAGGCCATGGCTGCCCCATCCGCGCTGACCTGGACGCCTGAGGCCGAGGAGCGCATGGAGAAGATTCCAGGGTTCGTCCGGGGAATGGTCAAGCGCGGCATCGAAGACGCCGCCCGGCAGGAGGGCGTGAGCCTCGTTGATGTCGAGTTGATCGCGCGGGTGCGCGGTCAGATGGGCATGTGACATACTCCCCTCTCTCTTCTCGATTTCTCTCGTAGCGCTGTGGATCCGCCATCAGCCGCAGCTCTTGCCCAGTCCGCTCTGGCTAGTCCGCGGGTGCCTCCAGCAGCGCGGCCAGACTCCCCGTCAGCCGAGCCTCCGCCTCCCGCGGGTTCCCACCCAGCAACTCGACCAGATAGCCGGCATCTCTAATCACCGCGCGCCACGGCTCTCCCTCGGGGAACACCTCCTCGGCGCGAGCGGATGACCCGTTTCGGTCCACGCGCAGTTCCAGGAACCGATTGAACCTCTCGAGCCACCGGTTCTCGTCTTCCGAGAAAGCTCCTTCAAACTCGTCTGCCTTCTCCTCGTCGCGGTCGCCCTTTATGCCCTCCATATATCGCGTCC
>CAYXSE010000010.1:27258-31288 GCA_964466675.1 uncultured Rhodothermales bacterium
ACCAAGTGCGGCACATCTGAAAGGCCGCATGTTCGGGCTTCAGGTCCGGCCGCAGGGTTGGGAGCACGTCGCTTAGGGCGATGAGGGACAACGCATCGAGGACACGTTGCCGCGTAGCCTGCGAGAAAGGGTCGGAGGCGTCGTGGTAAGGGCGAGCTTCACCCTCGTCGGTGACTCCTGGAAACGGACAACTGGCACCTTTGGACGCGTGGTGGGCTTCACCGGCCGCGTGAGGGTTGGCGCCGTGGTTTTCGGCACCGTGGTTTTCGGCGCCATCGTGGTGCGGATCCGCGGCCCCGTCTTTGGACGCGCCGAAGCGGTGTGGATCCGGGGCGCCGTCTTCGCGCGCGCCGAAGCCTCCAGGGCACGATGGGCCAGATTCGCTCATGCCCGATAATACGACGAATCCCCGTACCGCGGCTCCCGTAGGATCGGCAATCGTCACCCCTCCCCGGTCGTCATGAGTGATACCCTCCAAATATTTTTTTCCTACTTCTGGGTTTGGATGCCTCTCGCGTACCTCGGGTTTAGCTCGATAACCGAGTGGATCAAGATGAAGGAAAAAACGGCCCGACTAGGAACGTCCAATGAGAGCCTGGAGAAGGCTGCTGCAGACAGAGCCCTCGGATGCTGACCGAGCGGCCGGCTTGGCATCCCGGCTCAAACACTAATCCCTACCCTCGCAAGCTCTGTCCTCGGTTCGAGCGACGAATCTGTAGTGGCAGCCCGATCGACGCCGAAAAATTCATGGTAATACATGTATTATGATGTATTAACAGCGATTTTACGGCATTATCCATCTTATATGATGGAACCGAACAGCGTTCCGGACATTGCATTGTTCTCCGACCCATGTCTCACAAGCACGACCCATGGAAATCTCAGCCGTCATGTCCGATCCCGCGGTGCTCGATGAACTGGGAAGTCGCGTTTCCCGCTCGCGGCTGGATCGCGAATGGACACAAGCCTACCTCGCAAAGGAGGCCGGCGTTTCACGGCCCACGGTAGAGAGGATGGAACGCGGCGATTCGACTCAAATGACCAGTTTCATTCGAGTACTGCGCGCGTTGGGACTGCTGGAACGCCTCGACAATGTGTTGCAGGAGGAGACCGTCCGCCCTCTGGACTTGATTGGCCATGCATCACGCAGGCGAAAACGCGCTCCCTCGACGCCAGGGAAGAGCATGTCGGGCGAATGGCAATGGGGCGAGGACGATGATTCTTGAACCCAGCCCCAAATATGCGCCCATGAGCGTAGCCGTTGAAGTCCGGCTATGGGGACGCCGAATTGGCGCCGCGGCGCTTCTCGGCGATTCCACCGTAGCATCGTTCGAGTACACTTCGGAGTTCGTTTCGAGCGGCGTCGAGGTCTCACCTCTATTGATGCCGCTGTCAGGTCGGGTGTTCACATTTCCGGCACTCTCCACCCATTCCTTTCGTGGCCTCCCTGGTTTGCTGGCTGATTCACTCCCCGATCGATATGGGGACGCCCTTATCGATGCCTGGTTGGCCAGGCAAGGTCGAGAGCCAGGATCTCTGAACCCGATCGAACGCCTTTGCTACGTCGGGAGGAGAGGGATGGGGGCGCTTGAATACCGGCCGGCCATGGGACCCGACGTTGGAGATGGCGAAACGGTCCACATCAACGAGCTTGCTAAGCTTGCGCACGAGGTGCTCAATTCTCGCCAGGCTCTTCGGAGTTCTTTTTCCGAAGACACCAGTGAAAGGGCAATTCGAGACATTTTGAGGGTTGGTACGTCCGCAGGAGGCGCAAGACCCAAAGCCCTCATCGCCTGGAACCCCGCTACCAACGAGGTCCGATCAGGCCAGATCAAAGCCGGCGACGGATTCGAGTCATGGCTACTGAAGTTCGACGGCGTTGCCTACGGGAACTCATTCGAAGTGGGCACCACAACGGAACACGGCGCAGTCGAATACGGCTACTACCTTATGGCGCTCGATGCGGGAATCGACATGGGCGAATCCAGGCTGTTCCAGGAAGGCGACCAGAAGCACTTCATGACGCGCCGATTCGATCGAGACCAGGATGGCGAACGTCTCCACATGCAATCACTCGGAGCGCTCGCACACTTCGATTTTAATGCGGACGGGGCGTACTCCTACGAACAGGTCCTGCTTGTCATTCGGCAATTGCGTCTAGGAATGGAGACGACGGAAAGGATGTTTCGCCGCATGGTATTCAACGCCATAACCCGAAATCAGGATGACCACGTCAAGAACATCGCGTTTCTGATGGATCGAACCGGTACATGGTCACTCTCGCCTGCGTTTGACGTGGTCTGGAGCTTCAATCCGGAAGGCCGGTGGACATCACAGCATCAAATGACCATCAACGGCAAGCGCGACGGGTTCGAATTCGTCGACTTCAAAGACGTCGCACAGGGCGCGTCCATGAAACGAGGCCGCGCCCAGACCATCCTCGAGGAGGTCTTGGGCGCAGCCGGGAGATGGCCCGAGCACGCTGCGGCTGCCGGAGTGACCGATCAGCACATGGCGCATATCGAGTCCACGTTCAGAGCGTTCTGACTGCCGCCTAAACCGCTAGGGCCCGTCCTTGAACCTGAGGGCTGCGAACACCGCCACGGCGACCGCCAGATTGACCAGGCCGAGGATGGGTGCGATGAACGATATTTTGATTCCTCCGGCCAGCATCGCGGGCGAGACTCCGCCCACCGATTGGATCACACCCATCGCCTGGTATAGTCCCATGGCTTGACCCAGAATACCCAGGACGGCAGAGAAGATGCCCAGGTGGAGTAGCAATCGGGTGCCCGTGGCCGTTCTGTTGGAGGCTATCGACTGTTTCGCAGCGAGCGCGAGGATAACCAGGAGGAGGAGAAGCAGGGGAAGCGTGAACATCAGTCCGCCGCTCGTAATGAGATTCCACATAGTCAAGATTCTGATTGGTTCGAGGGGTTGCCGGCGGCCTGCCGGTGAGGTCCATAGATCTTACTGACCAGCCCCCGATCTTGGTAGAGAGGCGGGATGACGCCTGTCGACGTTTCGCCGTCGTTCGTCGACAAACGGTCTCAGACCGCGCCAAAGCGACGAAACCGCGGTATCTTTTGCTCCGTGAGTCATCCATCTCCCATAACCCGCAGAGTGGCATGGAGCCTGTTCTGGCTCGTGTCTGGAGCGTTCTACTTCTGGCTCATCGGTCGCGCGTCCCTGGGCATCTACCAAACGGCCCGGCTCGCCGTACCGCTGCTTGGGATCGCCGTGGCAACAGCCATGATTCTGGGGTCCTGGCTGGTGCCGAGGTACCTCCTCACCCGCCGATTCGGGCTCTTTGCCCTGTACTCAGGCTACATCGTGGTCCTGAGCGTATACCTCGTGCTCCTCGTCATCGTCGGCGAGTTCATGTTGTCAGATTACGCCGTCGACAACATGACACCGGCGGCCCTTGACCGACCGGGGCTCCTCATGGGGGTGTACGTAGTCGTGGCTACGGCCGTCGCCATTCGTCTTTTCGAGCAATGGGACGTCCTCCGGGGGGTGCAAGAGACCCTGACACACCAAATCCGCCATCACGAAGACAGACTGGACGAAACCCAAGCCGAGCTGCGAGAGGCACGGCAGCTACTGGCCCGCGAGCCCCAGGTGCTTGAGATCCAGGTGGACCGGAAAACAGTTCGCCTGAACGCGGCAGACATCCTCTTCCTGGAGAGTGCCGCGGACTACGTTCTGGTGTCAACCCAAGAGGAGCGACTCATCACCAAGGCCCGGCTATCTCAACTTGTTGCCGAGCTTGAGCCCGCCGGCTTTCTGAGGGTCCACCGATCCTTCGTCGTGCGCCTCGGCGCAGTCGACTCGTTCACCGCGTCGAGCCTGATGATTGGCGAAACGGCGATTCCGGTTGGGAGAACCTATCGGGTATCCGTCCGCCCAGCTACATGGTTGACAGAGCCGGATTCACCGTTTTGCCGGATCGCGCAGGAGAGGATGACCTCAGGTCGGCTTACGCCTTGGGGCTCCAGCGATGGGGCAGCAGTTCGGCGACCTTGCTGAA
>CAYXSE010000011.1:0-30157 GCA_964466675.1 uncultured Rhodothermales bacterium
GGGCAGCGGTAGTCCCGTCACTTCGCGTCCGCAGCGAATCGTACACCCCGACGTCACCGAGGTCATACATGGAGCTCAGTAGCTGACCCTGCCCCTGAGCGTTCTCCGGGTTGACAAAGAAGGTGCCCGGGAATTGCTCCCGATCCAGCATGTCAACGACCGGCCCCAAGGCTCGGATATTCGTTTCCGCGACGCCCGTCATCATACCCCCGGCCGCATAGGGATAGGGCCAGTCGTGGATCCAAATAACCGGCCTCTGCCGGAGATAGTTCATGGCGTTGGCAAAGTAGTGCGCCAGCTGAACCCAGTCTTCCCGATCCTCGGGGCCGACGCCCATGGCGTTCCGTTGGAAGCCCATGTAGACGAACCGTCCTTTGCCGTACGTACCGTAGACAATGCCCGTGGTATTTTCGACGGCATCCACGCTGACAAGGTCATCCGTTGCGAAGTCGTACCAGAATCCCGCAGCCTGTGTCCGCTCCGGTTCGGTAATCCGCACCTTCACACCCGGGTTGTAAACCTGGATTTTGACGCGATAGCCCGACGGGATATTGGCCGTTAGCGGCGTGTCTCCTCGAAGCGTGAAACGGCGCACTCCAGCGTTTGTGCGCGGGTAGGGAATCTGTGCGTTCGGATCTCCACCGATCCAGGTATAGTAGGTCACCTTTACGGCATCCTGCACCGTGAGTTCGCCATTTGTATTGCGCAGGGGCGCCCTGACCAACTCGGCGCGAGCATAGTCGCGGGTTGGGGGCGAGGTACCCAGGGTATCGCTCCACTCGTAGGTGCGGAGCGGTGGGAAGTCCACGGAGCGCGCCTCCTGGCGCATCGTCTCCCGGAACAGGAAATCTCTGGAACTAGTCTCTAGGGGAGTATCGGATCTGACTTTGGCGAGGTACTCCGGGAGGTAAAGGCCGGCCGGTGTGTGCCCAGGGAAGGTGTCCGTGTAGATGCGGTAGTTACCCACGCCACGTTCGACGAACCCCTGAAATTCGACACCAAAGGCTTCTTCGACAAAGCTCCAGCCTCGCCAGGAACCGTCCTGCCTATAGACGCCAGGAGTCCAGGTGGCCAGCACGCTTCCACCCGCGTCCATGAACTCCTTGATCCGCTCGATCTGCAGGTCAGAGAGAGCCCGGACCGACGGCAGAATCAGCACATTGTACTGGCTCATATCGCCGTTTTCGAGATCGCTGTCGCTGATGTCCCGGAAGGAAATCTGACGCTCCTTCTCGACCAGGAACCCGCGCCACGAGAGCAGAGTCTGGTCTATCCACTCCGTACTGGCATCTCGAAGGTTCAGGTCCTGATGCACCTGTCGTGTGTAGCCGCTCTCGAGGAGGGCTACCCTGGGTCGGGAAGTTGCGCCAATCGCGAGCGGTGAAGCATCCTTGATGCTGAACGCGCCCAGGGCGGATTCCAGCAGCAGGATGTACACCAGGATCGCAGCGGCAAGGGCAGTGACGCCAAGCGTCAGGAACCAGAGCGTGTTGACCCTTTCTAAGCGTGGCAGTGCCATCGTACGAGGTAGTTGGAGTGGGGGAGTCTTGTGGTCGAACTACAACCAGGCGTAGCCTTCGTCCTGCTGCGGCGCCTGAGGCTGCTGCTGCTGACGGGCGCGCGGAGGCGTCTCCTGCTGGGGATTGACCGGGACGAAGCCTTCGTCGGTGTACTCCCAGAAGAGTGAGTTCGGATTCTGACCCTGAGGTGGCTGCTGCAGCTGCTGCTGTGGCTGACTTTGCACTGGTGCCTGCTGGACACCGGGAGCCACATACATCGAGGCTGGAGCGGGCTGGAGCGGCACGGAGCCTTCAGGAGCCACCAGGACATGAGGCTCCTGAGGCTGCATGTAGCCAACGTGTGTTGTCGCGTCGCGGGCGCGGCCCTCACGAATCTTGTAAAGGATGTAGGCGGCCACGGCGAGAATGAACGTGGCGATCGTACCTACGAGGATGATCGTCGAGAGAATCGGGACTAGTTCCATAATGGTCGCGCTATAAGGAGCGCATCGGGTTTCAATTCGTCTAGACGGGTATCAAGCACTGTGCCCAATTTTCGAATGGCCCTTTTGGTGGCGCATTGGGCGTTTTTGGTTGTGAAGCAGTCTCATAACAGCACGTTGGATCATTTTGAGATGCTTGCGACTACTGCTTTGCGCCGGTTCCAATGCGCTCAAGCTTGCCCCACGTCATTCCAAAGCCGAGGAATTCCTCGATGGTTGCGAACGTCTTGCAGACGTCCACAATGAGGATGAAGAAGAGACGGTAGAACAAGGAATAGAAGACCAGTCTGGCCTCTTCCTTCTCCACAGCCACGCAATAGAGTGCCGCGATGAGATCAAGAATGGTGAGGCTGAGCCACCAGTAGACCAGGTAATAGCTCATGTCGAAGACCAGCGCGATGAAAATGAAGTACGCGTTGGCGAATATGTTCATGATCGGCCAGATCAACGACTCGAACGCCATGGACCACATCACGATGGTTCCACCGAAATTGATCGTGGGGTTGAAGAACAGGTCACGGTGCTTGCGGACGGCCTGGATAATGCCACGGGTCCAGCGGTACCGCTGCTTCAAGAGGTCCACGATGGTGTCTGGAGCCTCGGTATACGATTTCGCGTCGGGCTCATACTCTACACGCCAGCCAGCGCGAATGATCTTGAGCGTGATGTCTGCGTCCTCCGCGAAGGTGTCCGATGAATACCAACCGGCATCGACGATGGCCTGCTTCCGGAACAGCCCCAGCGGTCCAGGAATGATGTTTACCAGCTTCACTATGCTTTGAGCCGACCGGGCCATGTTAAGACCCTCCACGTACTCCAGGGCCTGAAGCGTCGTCCAGACGTTATCGCGATTGAGCACCTTCACATTGCCGGCAATCGCTCCGAGGCGCGGATCGACGAAGTGACGGATGGTCTTGCGAAGTGTATCGGGAGAAAGCTGAGAATCGCCGTCCACGTTCAAGACGAAGTCATGTCGGGAGACCTGGATCCCTGCGTTCAGGGCCGTGGCCTTGCCGCCGTTCGATTTTTCCACCAGGCGAACCTCTACGCGACCTTTTCTATAGAGGCCGACCAACTCCCGTGCGGTGGCCCGAGTGTCGTCTGTTGATCCGTCGTCCACCAAGAGAATCTCGTAGCTCGGATAGTCCATCTCTAACAGAGAAGCCACCGTCGAATGGAGCAGTTTGCCTTCGTTGTAGGCGGGTACGATGATCGAAATCGGAGGAAGAAACGTGACGTCGTGTCCTTCTTCGATTGTGTGCTTGGTCGTGTTCAGATACGCCATGTTCATGAGCGACAGGTACCGGAACAGGAGAATCACGAGGAAAAGGACCAGCGCGACGATGGATGAATACACGATCAGGCCGCTCCAGCTGAGAGAAACGGGCTTGTCCGTCCAGCGGAGAATCCAACCGAAGGGATCTTCCATGAACATGTAGATGATCCCGAAGAGGATCAACGACGCTGCGCCGTACACAAGAATTCGACGGACGAGTAGGTTGAGGTCGTCGGCCGGACCCACCGTGCCGGTCTCGGACTGCCGAATGGGCTCGAATACCGTGCGGCGGAGAGCCTGGGGCCCCTGCCCCGAAGCGGCGACGCTCTGATCTTGGTTGGTCGTTTCGTTGGCCATCTTGATAATGATTGGCTAGCGGGAAGTCTCTACAGCGTCCAATAGAGCGCTGCTGACAGAGTGAAGGTGTTGTAGCGATCGATGAAGCTCGTCGCGCCTGATCCGAGAGATCGGGTGGACTGGCCAAGGGATCCGACCACATTCAAGGACCAGTGTGAACCAAGTCTCTTGATGAGGTCCATCTCCACCCGCCTGGACACGAAGCCGGACGAACGAGCGATCACACCCATCGCGCCACGGAGTCGCAGGTAGGATTGGAACGGAATGTTCTTTTCGTACTCAAGAAACACGTCATACGAGGCGTATTTCCGCGGCGAAAAGTATAGATCCGTCGTCGTTCGGTAGTCGATCTGGTAGTAGGTCAGGCCGAACCAAGTGTTCGGGATCACCTTGTAGGAGGTCTCCAGAAGGATATTGGTACCAAAGTTGGTGTCGTTCGGGGCACCGGGCGTACCAAAGTTGTCACGCACTACGTTGAATGAGATGTTGCCACTGATTCTGAGGGTCGAATCGGGCATGACCGACGGCACAAAACCCTGAATATTCAGCTGTGTGAGTCGAAGGTTGAATTCTCCTCCGGCCGGTGACCACAGGTCGATGGAGCCTTCGCCAATCCGAACGCCAACCGAGCCGCGGTATACGCCTGGATTCTGCCGCCAGTAGCGAATACCGCCATAGCCAACAGTCCGGCCACCTTCGTAGTCGAAGAGCCCGGCCTCACCCGACAACCGGTTGGTGTACGCGGCGTTGTTGTACTTCATGACCGGAGGGGTCAGGTCGAGGTAACCCGCGGCAAACAACTGATTGACGCGTCCATTGGTGATGGCCGATCCGGGAATCAACTGCCTGGTTCCGGAGATGAAGTGAGAGTTCACTCCGGCCATGATCACCGCCCCGTTTCCAGACGGCACGGTGACGTGGGTCTGCATGCCCTGCGCCCACCTGTCGTAGCGTGTCCCGCCCCCTCTGGCTAGCACGGATTCGGTGGTCGGAACAATGATTCCGGCGAAGTCCATACCCTGCCACTCACCGCTCTCGGCGAGACTTTGGCGCATGCTGAGATCGAGTGCGATCGAGCGCTCTTCGACGGTGCCTGAAGCGTCTGACAGTTGCTGGGCGTTGGCGTAGATGGCCTCCGCCTGGGTGAAGAGTCCGAGTTCGCGATAGGCATCAGCCTTGAGGAAGAGGACCTCATAGTCGCGCGGGTTGCGGCTCTGAAGATCTTCCAGTGTCCTCAGTGACCCGGAATAGTCCTCCCGGTAGAACTGATTCTTCGCAATTTCCTTCGCCACGTCGTATTCCCAAGACTGGTCCTGGAGGGCTGACAGGATAGAGAGGGCCGAGACATAGTCGGCGGCCGCCGACTGAACCTGGGCCAACTCCTTCAGCTCTGAGCGACTTCGGCGGCCTTGGGTCTCGAAATAGGTTTCGTATGCCGCAATCGATTGCGGAAAACGTCGGGCCGCGGCCAGTCGGCGCGCTTCGTTGAGGAGTTCGATGCGATCGGCTTCTCCGAGTCGGATACGCTCCCTCGATACCAAGTGCGCAACAGTATTGATACGAGAAGCGAAGCGGGTATCGCCCACCGCCTCAGCGCTTAGCACATAAGAGTCGGCGGCTTCGATGTCGCCCTGAACGAGGCGATATTGAGCCAGGTCAAGGAGCAGTTCCGGATCGGTCTCCCCATGCAGCCGCAGGAGGTTGTCGACATAGGCTTCGCCCAGTTCGTCCAGGTCGCCTTGTGCGATGGACCCGAGAACGAAGAGGCGCTGGAAGTTCGTGTTGTCTGGCTGCCGGTCCAGCAAGAAGTCGGCCTGCCGTACGGCCTCGGCGTGATAACCTCTGGAGCGAAGTGCCTCCGCGAAGCGGGCTCTGAGGGCATCGTTCGATGGCTCGTTGGTCAGAAGCCGGGCGTAGGCCTCGAACGCGTCTTCGTCACGACCGAGTATCAGATAGTGGTCGACAATCTCGCGAAGCGCCTCCGAGTCGTTTGGATTGGAAGCCAACCGGCTGCCAAGAACGGCCGCCTGCTGTTCGGCTGCTGCAAGACGCAATTCGCTGACTCTGCGAATTCTGGTCTGGTACCCGCTATGTGATGGATCGCTGTAATACGGATCTGTCAAGACCGCCAAGGCCTCGGCCGCCCGGCCTTCATCGGCGAGGGCATCGACAAGCGCGTAACGCACGGTGAGATCGGACGGGTCGTACCGGAGACGATACGTCCACCGATCGACGGCATAAGAGATCGGACGGCCTGAGCGGGCCAGTGCGTCGTCCACGGATACGAAATACGAGAGCCACCGCTCTCCTTGGCCATGCTGGTCTACCAGAAGGAGAAGGTGATCGTAGGCTTCCTGGTGGCGATCATGCTTGATCAACTCTGAAATCAGCTGAAAGCGCTTATCGTCGTTCCCTGGGGCCCCTTTCAACTCTCGGATCAGGCGGTCTACAACGAATTCTACTTGTGGCTGGCGCGCGCGATTTGGGGTCGAGGCCAATCCCGACCGGGCCCTTCGATCCGCAGTCTGCCAGCGGCTGTTGCGCCGATGGCGAGGTGCCAAGTAGGTCAGGTTCTGCTTGGCCTCGAAGTATCGGCGATTCTCCAGAAGGAGATTTACCAGTTCGAAGCGACGCTCGTCCCGATTCGGCTCCACCATGAGTTCCCGCGTCAAGACGTCGATGGGATAGGTAGAGAGCCTCGAACGGCCGTTGTCTCCCGAACTGGAGAGAGCCGCGGACACGGTCGTCCAGTGGCTTGCCCACCGGCTCGTACTGCCATGGCGATTCCGGAGATACTCCAGGTTCTGACCGGCCTCTGCGAATCGGTCGTCCTCGATGAGGAGATCCACCAACTCGAATCGCTTTTCATCCAGACGCGGATTTCCCAGCAGATCGCGGGTAAGAACATCGATGGGAAATGTGGACAGCCGCTGTGGGGATGCCTCGAGGCCGCGCGTGACCGCATTGGAGCGTCGTTGCCATTCGCTCTCGCCGCGACGTCTCTCCGCCAGGAGGTCCAACTGTTGGCTCGCTTCGAAATACCGGTCCGCCCCCAGGAGAAGGTCAATCAATTGGTACCTGCGGGCATCATCGTTCGGATTGGACCGAACATCCCGGAAGGCGACATCGATGGGATAGGTCGAGGACCTCGCCAGCACGTCCGGATTCCGGGCCTGAAGTTGACAGTCTCTGGTCTCCTTGTTCGCCGGGTTCAGAAGCTGCGACTGCTCACAGGCTTCAAGAGCACCGGCGTAGTCTCCCTGCCAAAGGCGGAAGTATCCGAGGCGCATCCAGAGGTCGTCGTCCGTGGTGTAAATCTGGACGTATTCGGCCGCGACCGATTCACCGAGCGGATTGTCGCCTTCGTAGTTGGCAATGGCGATGAGGTATCGCTGAATGATATCCGGCGTCCCCTGTGTCCGGCTCAGGTAAACCCCAAACTGGTCCGCGGCCTCCCGGTAGTACCGACCATCGAAAAGCGCGTCCGCATATCGAATCAAGAATGCCAGGTTGTCCGGATTCGCATCGACGAGTCTCCTGAGACTACCCAGATTCCCTGAATTCGGTGATCTCAGGCCCCTGAGTGCCTGCAGCTCGGACAGGGCCTCCTGGTTGGCCGGGTCAAATTCCAAGACCGTCCGATAGTCTGCTTCCGCGGCAGTCTCATCGCCCAGCGATTTGTGCGCCCCTGCGCGAAGGAGCAATGAGCGAGTATCCGGGATGCCTGGCCGAATGATTCCGTTGAGGATCGAAATCGCGTCATTGTAGCGGCCCGCCTCGACGGCCTCCGAGGCACGCTCCTGTGCAGCAAGGTCCTGCGCCTGGATGGAAACAGGTGCAGTCGCCACGATAATCGCGGCGACTAGGCTGACAAGGAAGTACCTGTATGAGGTCATGGCGTTGGGTTGGGGTTAGCCCTCATCCAGTGCGTAGATGAGAAATTCTTCTGCACTTTGAAACGGGCGACCATCAGGAACTACAATGGCCGAAACGGCATGCAGCAGGTGATCGGCTTGCGAGGGTGCGTCGACACGAAGTCTGTTCTTGAGGCGAGCAAAGAAGCCCTGAGCCTCTTCCGGCTTGCTGTTCGCCAAGAGGACAACCAGTCGTTCGTTCTCGGGGCTTATCAGCATATCGTCCTGCGCGCGGAGGCTTTCCGACACCAGATCCATGATGAACTCGAAGTCGAATGGCCGGGCCTGGTCTGCCGTGTGGTCCATTCTCATGGCCAGCAGTAGAAAGGGGGCACCATCCTCATCCCGATCCACGAAATGCTGCTCAAGGCGATTCCGGAAGGGCGCTCGATCCGAATAGCGTTCGAGAATTTCGTCTGCGGTCGCCGAGCTCTTGCCTTCCGGGCTGGCCGGCACAGCAATGTCTGGAGCGACGTGAGGGTGCCGATGGGCCGGCTCCTGGGCGGAAGGGGCCGGGGTAACCTCTTCGGTAATCATGGCCTGGTCGGCGGCCGAATTGACGACCTCTGCCAGGTCCCAATGCCGCACGACTTGACGCTTGATCTGTCCGATATGCGGAATTAGGGTGAGGCGGCGCTCGGTCGAAGTCGGCTCATCATCGGCCGCTTCAATGTGAATGGCGCCGGTCATTTGACCCGCCATGAACTCGATCACCCGGCGCGACTGCGCGTTGGCCGGCTCTGGTAGCGCGCAGACGACGGTGGTGTCCAGCGAATCGATCTGCTCCAGAAGACGAACGAATTCCATCCGGAAGCGATCAAACGACCTGAACATCACGAATGGCATGAAGTCGCTTATAACAAGGCGATCCGGTTTTTCCTGCCTGATGATCGCCACCAAGTCCCAAAGCGCCTTGGCTACGGCGTCGTCGCCCATGCTCTGTGGGCCCATCATGGGAGGAATGCGCATGAGTCGCATGTGACCGTCCACCTGTGCCTGCTTGAGATCGAATCCGATCGAGGCGGCCTGAATGGAAAGATCCTTTTGCCGATCCGATGATATGATCAGGCAACGCTCCTGGCCCTGTGTGCCGGTCTGAGCATACTTCAGGAGAAGTAGGCCGCGACCGCTGACGGCGCGACCAAATACCAGGTAGGCACCGCCACGATACAGCCCCCCCCATTCCTGGTCGATTGGATCGACGCCGGAGGGGATCATGGCGGGAAGGCCTGTTGTGGTTGCGGACTTGTCTTTCATAGTGAGCGTGCGAAGAATCGGGAGTGGCTCAGAACCGAATGGCACATGAACAAAGGGCATGCCGAGATCGACGGGGGCCCATTGAGCATCTTGTAAGTGGCCGTTTTGGGTGTATTTGGTCGATGCATCGCAGAGTGGGCGTTCTTTCGATCCCTATTTGAGATCCGAATCGACACACCAGCCCCGCGTGGCGGACCCGGCATGCAACCTCTGTCATCGGCAGCCAACCTGTTTTCGTAAACCCCCGCTCTCAAAAAGAGACAGGCAGGGTGCTTGCATTAAGGAGGTGGCGGTCAACCCCGACGCGTCCCGATCCACGGGCTCGAGGCCAACCAGGCTAACTTTGTCAGTCTCAATCTGACCACTTGCCCGAATCGATCTACACAATCCGAGACAACCATCGTCCCTTTTGAATCGTTCAGGCCGTTTTACCCGTACGAACCGAGATTGGACCGATCCTTGAAGACGGAATCCCGCACTAGCCAATCGAACAACTGGAACCATCCGGAATCCGTCTACCCACGGATCTGAAGTACAAGACCTGCTATGAAGCGTCCCAATTTGATGATCACGAATCGCACTGGCCTGCTGGGCATTCTGCTTATTTCCATCCTGCTATCCGGCTGCGACATCTTCGGAGAAGCCTTCGACGAGCGGGCTCCCACGGTCACACTGGCGCGCCCGTTTGATGGTGCAACCCTCTCGGGTGCCAACGCTGTCGTTGTCGTAAGCGCCGAGGTCACGGGAACCGACAACTTCGTTTCCTTTGTCAACGTTACCCTGAACGGCCTTCGTGTTGGCGAAGCCGAATGGGATGGCAACCGCTATGCCTTCCGCTTCAACACCACCGAGGTAGCCGATGGGCTGCATCGTATGGAAGCTGTCGCGTTCGACAAATTCCAGGCGCGTGGGGTTTCGGCTCCCGTAACGGTGCTCATCCAGAACCAAAGCGTCGGGGAAGGCCCTGCCATGCTAATCCTGGAGCCGGAGAATAACCGAGAAGTCGCCGGCACGGTTCGAGTGCTTGCGCAGACCGCGGCGGGACAGCCACCGGTAACCCGGGTGGACCT
This sequence comes from uncultured Rhodothermales bacterium, assembly GCA_964466675.1. Taxonomy (GTDB): domain Bacteria; phylum Bacteroidota; class Rhodothermia; order Rhodothermales; family UBA10348; genus CAYXSE01. The sequence continues at coordinate 9,877 of CAYXSE010000011.1, forward strand.
CGTGATTGATGGGATTCCCGTGCTGACTACCACCAGCTCTATCGGAGGCGACGCCTATGCCTTCGACTGGGATACGTCAGGCCTCTCCATCGGGGACCACATGATCGAAATCAAAGCGTTCAGTGGAGAAGACACCTTCCGCCTTTCCGGACCGACCCGGGTCTCGGTAACCGGCGGCGGCGAGATCGATCCAGATAGCATCCTCCCGGGTGCCGTGGTATTCCGCGGTACCGGTCTGCGAGGCGAAGTCAAAGGCTCGGCCGCGGTCGGCTTTAACGATGATATCTACATTGGTACGTCCACCGGGACGCTGTTCGCATTCGACAGCGAGGGCGCACTCCGATGGGAGCGGGACACCAAGGGCCCGATTCGCTCCTCTCCCGTCGTGGGTAACAATGAGGACATCTTCGTAGCCAGCGAAGACGGACGCCTCTGGGGCTTCACCTCGGACGGTCGCGACCTGTGGGCCGTTCCGTACAACAGCGCCGCACCGCTGCGCTCCTCTCCCACGCTTGGCGTGGATGGTGTACTGTACTTCGGTGACACCTTCGGATACCTCCACGCGGTCAATTCATTCAATGGCCTGTCGATGTGGACATCCCCAATCAAGGTTGTTGATGGCTCGATCGTCCAGCCTCCCGTCATCACCAGGGACCACACCATAGTTGTCACCGACTCCAAAGGCCGAATCTCGGGCTTTGATCGCAGCGGGAACGTCTTGTGGCGGTCCGATATTCGTGGCTCGGGAAGCTGCCCCGGTGGCACGGCGCGCGCGCCCATGGCTCTGGCTGAGATTCAGTTGACGGTCGAACTACCCACCGGCGAGATCCGGCGCTCCACAGAGGCGCTCGTGTACGTCGTATCGGATGACGGCTGCGTGTACGCCTACAGCGGATTCGATGGGTCGCGAGTCTGGAACTATGCCGTCGGCGGCACCCTCGTCTCGGGCCCAGTGGTGGATGAGGCTGGCACGATCTACATCGGCACCGAAACGGGCCTTTTTGCCCTCAACGAAACCGCCGACGCCCTGACGCCGCGCCTCCGTTACAAGTACGTGGCCGACGATGTAGGGATGCCGGCCATCGACGCGAACGGTGTCATCCACTTCGTGTCGGGAACGCGGGTCGTGGCCATCAATACCAATGGGACTCCAAGTTGGGAATACGCCCTCAACACAGAGGCGGACGGCCCGGTGACCATCAACCGTGAAGGGCACCTGATCGTCTCGGGCCGGAACGGCTTCATGTTCGGCTTCGAGACGGGTTCGGCGGGACTGGCCAAAGGCAAGTGGCCCATGTTCATGCGCAACGCCCGCCACACGGGTCGGCTGGGCATCGACGCCAGCGACGGCTAGAACGGCTCCTGGATCTGGATGGGCCGGCTCCGTTTGATGAGCCGCCCATCCCCATCCAGCGCGTCGATCCAGAGACGTCCAGAGCCCTTCGGCGTCAGATACGGCGCCAGGATCTCGTACTCGAGAAACGGAATGACCGACTCGATTCGGCCAAGGATGGCAGACTCCGTGTCGTCCCAGAACACCACCCTGTACCGGTCCACCTCGGGGACTTCGGCCCAGACAATGCCATCAAAGGCACCCTGAATTGCCAACCACCAGTCAGGGTCGACGGAGGCCGTAGGAATCGTTCGGCTGCCCACATCCATGCCCACCTGCACCGCAATGTAGGTGGTGGTAGCGAAGGCCGTGAGGCTGACTATCGCGAGTGTCGTCCAAAACAACATCCCCAACCTTTTGCTTCCGCTCAGCAGGGTTCTTCGCCGCGGGGGTAAGGAAACCGAGGATAACCCTCCAAGGCTTCGGACGTCACCGTCTCCTTCCGACTCCAAAAGCTGCTTGGCGGCGACCAGAAGGTCCCGCGCGTCCTCGTTTTCCGCCAGGAACCGCGCCACCTCCTGACGCCGGGTCCGTCCTAGTCGACCGGATAGATAGGCCGCGAGTGTGTACTCGTCTATGCCGCGACCTGGGAGTCGCATAATGGTGGGGCGCTTAACTGGTGTACATCGAATTCGCTTCGACCGAGATTGGAAGCCGGTCGCCGCTCTAGTGAGTACGATTCAAATCGGACGAATTGCGGAATGCGCGCTGCAAATGGCTCGCCGGCCTCAAGAATTCGCGACACTCTTGTTTGGCGTCGAGATTCCCATGATATTCGGTCCATGGATCCAGACCTAAGATCGATTCAGGAGGCGCGCGAGTTGCTGCGGGAGGCCAGTCGGGCGTTCCATTTGGCCAAGACGCTGAGCCAGGAGCAGGTGGACCGCATTGTCACGGCTATGGCGAAGGCTGGCGCATCGCAAGCAGAGCGCCTGGCCCGGATGGCCCACGAGGAAACGGGATTTGGCAGGGTCGAGAGCAAGAAGGACAAGAATCTATTTGCCACTCGCGTTCTCGCTGAGCGCATGGACGGAATGCGGACGGTCGGCATTATTCGGAAGCTTGAGCAAGATTCGATCTGGGAAGTGGCCACGCCGATGGGTGTCATTGCGGCTCTCGTGCCATCTACGAATCCAACCTCGACCGCGATGTACAAGGCGCTGATCGCGGCGAAGGCCCGTTGCGCGGTGGTCTTGAGTCCCCATCCTCGAGCCAGAAATTCTACCGCGGAGGCGCTCCGAGTGGTTGCGGAGGCAGGCTACAAAGCCGGTGCCCCGAGGGGCTTGTTTGGTTGTATGTCCGAGGTGAGTCTGGCAGGTACCCAGGCACTCCTGGAAGGCCCAGAGGTAGACCTGATCCTTGCGACCGGCGGATCGGCCATGGTGAAGGCCGCTTATTCAAAGGGCAAGCCGGCGTATGGCGTCGGATCCGGAAACGTACCGGTGTACGTGGATCGGTCGGCCGACGTAGAGAAAGCCGGTCGAGATCTTTTGCATGGGGTCAGCTTCGATTGGGGCACGCTCTGCTCGACCGAACGGAGCGTCATCTGCGACTTGCCCGTCAAGAAAGCGCTGATTGAAGCGATGCGCGGCGCGGGAGCTCATTTTTTGACCGGCGCCGAGGCGGATCTACTGCGTAAAGCGGTCGTCATCAACGGAAAACTGAACACGGAGCAGGTGGGACGGTCGCCACAGGTGATCGCCGAATTGGCAGGGTTCCGGGTCAACCGAGACGTTCGCGGACTCGTGGCCGAGGTGTCCGAGGTTGGCCCGATGGAGCCGTTATCCATGGAAACGCTCTCACCCATCTTGTCCTTCTACACGGTCGACGGGTGGGAAGCCGGGTGCGAGCGATGCATGGAGGTTCTTTCCTATGGCGGGATGGGCCACACCCTGGCTATCCATGCCTCCAGTGACCGCGTCATCGAGGCGTTCGCCCTTCAAAAACCAGCGATGCGGATTGTGGTCAACTCGGTGGCCGCACTCGGGTCGGTGGGGTACACCAACCGCCTGTTCCCGTCGTTTACGCTGGGCCCAGGAACGGTCGGAGGCTCCATTATCAGCGACAATGTATCGCCCCTCCATCTGCTCAACATCAAACGGGTGGCGTTTGAGACCAGTCCGGTCACGGGCACAAGGCGAGCCATGCAGAACGCCCGCGAGAAGCCTTCCAGTACCGCCAGACCGCTTGGCGGCAGACACAATAGGAGTGGCGGCAGCGCATCTGCTCAGTCTGGCGGTAGGCGAAGTTGGATCTCTGAGATCGAGGAGCGACTTCGTGCGAGAGCGGGCAGCCCGAATATGGCGAGGGACACCGGGAGGAGTCCGGAGACGCCGGCTCCCTCTGAATCTCCACAGGCCTCCGCGGAGGAAGTGTTGTCCGAGGCCGAAGTGGATGCCATTGTCCGCGAGTTCAGCCGTTAGGCGGCCCGCAGATTGACTAACGAAGCACCCGGGCGGTATCTTGGGGGTCTTTGCTTGATTTCAAAACATTCTTGATGGCGGACACCAGCGACTTCAGAAACGGATTAGTCATCGTGTGGAACGGTGACCTTTGGTCTATTGTGGAATTCCAGCACGTGAAGCCGGGAAAAGGCGGCGCCTTCGTGCGATCGAAGCTCCGGAACGTTCGTTCCCGTAAGATTGTGGACAACACCTTTCGGGCGGGCGAGAAGATGGACACCGCGCGCGTCGAACGCCGTACCCATCAATATCTCTACGAAGATGACCTGGGGCTCCATTTCATGAACCTGGAGACCTACGATCAAATTTCCGTACCGGCCGAATCGGTACCGGGTCGCGAGTTTATTAAAGAAGGGGGGACGATCGACATCCTGTTCCGGGCCGACACGGAGAAACCCCTCACCACAGAGATCCCCAACGCCGTCGAATTGATCGTCACCAAGACCGACCCAGGACTGAAAGGCGACACCGCGACCGGGGCGACCAAGCCCGCCACCCTCGAAAGCGGGGCGAATGTAAATGTCCCGCTGTTCATTAACGAAGGCGACACGATTCGGGTCAATACGGAAAAGGGTGACTACGTCACTCGTGTTTCCGCCGCCTGACTGCCCCTCCCCCCATGCCGATGGATATCGAACGTATTCGAGAACTACTTCAGGTCATTGCGGACAGCGGCGTTGACGAAGTAGAGATTCACGACGAAGACTTCAAGCTCGTCGTCCGTAAGGCGTCCGCGCCCGTTGTGATGCAACCCGCCGCGCCGTACCCATACCCTTATCCGGCGGCTCCGCCGCTCCCTCCCATCGCCGGGATACCCTCTGCGGTTCAGACGCCTGTTGCCGTGGCCCCCTCACCGGGATCGACCGAACTCGAAGCAGAGTCGATTCGGGCTCCCATCGTTGGCACCTTCTATCGCTCACCCTCGCCAGAGCACGGCCCGTACGTCAACGTTGGTGACCGGGTCAAACCTGGCGATGTTCTCTGCATCATAGAGGCCATGAAACTCATGAATGAGATTGAGTGCGAAACCAGCGGGGTTATCAAGGAGATTCTGGTGAAGGATTCTCAGCCGGTCGAGTTTGATCAGCCTCTGTTCGCAATCGATTCCAGTACTGACTAAGACTGCGACGCATATGGCTCGAAGGTCGATCAAGAAAGTGCTGGTCGCGAACCGGGGTGAAATCGCCCTGAGGATCATCCGGACGTGCCACGAACTCGGCATCAAGACGGTCGCGGTTTACTCCACGGCCGATCGGGATTCTCTACACGTCCGGTTCGCGGATGAGGCGGTCTGCATTGGACCGCCACCTTCCAAGGACAGCTACCTCCGCTTCGATCGCGTTCTGGCGGCAGCTGAAGTCACCGGAGCCGATGCGATCCATCCGGGATATGGATTCCTCGCGGAAAACGCGGACTTCAGTGCGATCTGCGAGGATCACCACATCAAGTTTGTTGGCCCGGCTCCGCAGACGATTCGTCTCATGGGCGACAAGAGTCTGGCCAAAGACACCATGCGAGCCGCTGGTGTACCGGTGGTACCGGGGTCGGACGGGGTTGTCGCCGACGCCAAGGAAGGCATGCGCGTAGCCGAAGAGTTCGGGTACCCGGTGATGGTTAAGGCGAGCGCGGGTGGCGGTGGTCGCGGGATGCGTGTCGTCAAGAACGCCGAGGAGTTCGAAGTACAATTCGCGACCGCCTCAAACGAAGCCGATGCCTCATTCGGCAACGGTGAGGTCTATGTCGAGAAATTCGTGACCAACCCACGCCATATTGAGATACAGGTCCTGGGGGACGGGCACGGGAAGGTCGCCCATTTCGGCGAACGCGAGTGCTCGATCCAGAGGAGGCACCAAAAACTTCTCGAGGAAGCCCCGTCTCCATTCATGGACGACGATCTTCGAGAGAGAATGACGGCGGCCGCCATCCGGGGTGCTGAAGCTGTCCTGTATGAAGGCGCCGGAACAGTCGAGTTTCTGGTGGACTCGAACCGGGATTTCTATTTCATGGAGATGAACACCAGAATTCAGGTAGAGCACCCCGTGACCGAGGAGGTCACAAACTGCGATCTGATCGAATACCAGCTAAGGATCGCGATGGGCGAGAAGATCGTCACCAGACATCATCCCATGGACGGGCATGCGATCGAGTGCCGCATCAACGCAGAGAACCCCTTCAAGGGATTCTCTCCCAGCCCGGGCAAAATCACAACATTTCATGCGCCAGGTGGACACGGCGTTCGTGTGGACACGCACGCATATGCGGGGTATCTCATTCCTCCGTACTACGATTCGCTGATCGCCAAACTTATCGTTCGAGCCAGAACCCGAAAGCTGGCCATTCAGAAGGCCCTGCGCGCGCTGGACGAGTTCGTGATCGAGGGCGTGCACACCACAATTCCGTTCCACGCTCAACTGCTGAAGGATGAGAAGTTCGTGTCGGGCGATTTTGACACTGGATTCATGGAAAACTTCGTTTTGAGGCCTGAGACCGATTGAGAGGACAACGGTATCGTGCCGTAGTTTTTGGGCTCACAAGCAATCATGGTCATGAAATTCCCAGCCGAACTCAGATATACCAAGGACCACGAGTGGGTCCGCATCTCTGACGATGGCTCCATTGCGACCGTGGGAGTCACCGATTTCGCCCAACAGGAGTTGGGAGATATTGTCTATGTGGACGTTGACACGGTCGGAGAAGAAATCGCCAAAGACGATGTCTTCGGGACGGTAGAAGCCGTCAAGACCGTGTCAGAACTCTTCATGCCTGTTTCGGGGACGGTCATGGAAGCCAATTCGGCGCTGGAGGACAGCCCGGAGCTCGTCAATGAGGACCCCTACGGCGAAGGCTGGATGGTCAAGATCCGACTCGATGCGGGGTCCGAACTGGGCACCCTGATTTCTTCTGCTTCCTATGCGGAAATGGTCGGCTGATGCACCAACGGATCGTCATTCTGGATTTTGGTTCTCAGTACACACAACTGATTGCCAGGAGAATCCGGGAAGCAGGCGTGTATTCCGAAATCTATGCCTGCACAACGCCGGTAGAGGAGATTGCGGCGCTCGAGCCGTCCGGCATTATTCTTTCAGGCGGACCCGCCTCGATATACGACGAGGGTGCCCCACAGCTGGATCCCGCAATCCTGAGCCTAGCGCGTCCTGAAGGCCCGATGCCCATTCTGGGTATTTGTTATGGCCTCTTTGCCATGGCGAGCGTGTCCGGGGGGTCTGTAGCTCGCGCCGACCGGAGAGAATTCGGACGAGCCCGATTGAAGATCGAATCCGATACGGGACTGTTCACGGGGGTACCAGATGAGACGGTTGTCTGGATGAGTCACGGCGACACCCTGACCGAGATTCCGGACCATGTCAGTGTCATCGCCAGCACAGAGAACGCACCGAACGCGGCCATTCGATTCGAAGGCCTGCCGCACTATGGCGTGCAATTCCATCCGGAAGTCGTGCATACGGAGGAAGGCTCGAGGATCCTCAGCAACTTCGCCCACAACATCTGTGGCTGCGTGGGCGATTGGTCTCCGGCTTCATTCATCGATGAGAAGGTGGAACAGATCCGAGCCACGGTCGGCGACGATCATGTTTTTCTTGGTCTTTCGGGGGGCGTGGACTCTTCCGTGGCCGCGGTGCTTCTGCATCGGGCTATCGGCGATCAACTGACCTGCATATTCGTCAACAACGGTCTCCTGAGGCTTGGCGAGTGGGAGCAAGTTCAGGATACATTCCGTAGTCACTTCAATCTCAGACTAGAGGCGGTGGACGCCTCCGGGCTCTTTCTGGATCGCCTCCGTGGGGTTGTGGACCCGGAAAAGAAGCGGCATATCATCGGCAATACCTTCATCGAGGTATTCGATCAGGCCACCGATTCTGCAGCTGCGAGGATCGGGAAAAGACCCCGTTTCCTGGCACAGGGCACCCTATACCCCGATGTCATCGAGAGCATCTCGTTTAAGGGTCCTTCGGCCACAATCAAGAGCCACCACAACGTGGGTGGGCTGCCGGACGAAATGAATTTCGAGATCCTGGAGCCCTTCCGCGAGCTCTTCAAGGACGAAGTTCGAGAGATTGGGAGACTGCTCGACGTCCCACCGGAAATCGTCGAACGACACCCCTTTCCCGGCCCGGGGCTGGGCATCCGAATTCTCGGTCCGGTCACGCCGGAGGACGTTGCCGTCTTGCAGGAGGCCGACGCCGTCTTCCTGGACGAACTTAGGAATTTCGGACTTTACGACGAAGTCTGGCAGGCTTTCGCCGTCCTTTTGCCAGTTCGGACGGTGGGCGTTATGGGCGACGAGCGTACGTACGAGAACGTATGCGCACTCCGAGCCGTAACAAGTGTCGATGGAATGACTGCAGATTGGGCGAAGCTTCCCCACGATTTTCTTGCCCACGTTTCGAACCGTATCGTGAACGAGATTCGAGGAATAAATCGGTGCGTCTACGATATCAGCTCCAAGCCCCCGGCCACGATCGAGTGGGAGTGAGAGGTATGCTTTTCCTAGATTTCACCCCTGCGATGCCGGTGTTGAAGCGCTGCATCCTCGCAGTAGCGGTGATGATTTTGACGCCGAATCTGGGCTCCGCGCAAATCCCGGACGCCTCCATTGCTACGATCCCGGAGGCGGAAGCCCTCTTTTTCGAATCGGTCTCGGCGCTCGAAGCCGGTCGGTATTCGGAGGCGGCCGGCGAGTTTTCTCGCGTGGTCCACGCCTTTCCGCTGCATCGATACTCCTCGGCCGGGGCATTCATGGAGGCCAAGGCCCTGTACCGGGTCGGCGCCTACGCGCCCGCCGCCGATCGATTCGAAGCCTTCCTCCGGCAGTACGCCGGGAGCCGCTATGCGGCGGAGGCTCGGCGATCTCTTCGCTTCGCCCGTGACGCGACAGACGCGGAGTCGCGACGACCTCTCACTCTGGGAATCATCCTTGATCTGTCGGATGAGGAAGCCTCGACTTCCCAGGCGATCTTCAATGGGATCCGGCTCGCTATTGACGCTCACAATGCGGCAGGCCGAGGGCGCCCGATCAGGATGGTTTTCCGAAACATCGATCCCCTCGGGGCAGACGATGCTCTTCTAAGCGCGGTCGATGCCGGAGCTCAGCTGGTGATCGGCGCGTTGTTCAGTGATCAGGCCAGGGCTGCAGCGGCGGCGGCAGAGAGGGCTGGCATTGTGTTCGTAGCGCCTCTGGCAACAGACCATCGGGTGTCCGATGGAAGACGGTTTGCCTTCCAGGCCAACCCGTCGCTGCCTATGCGAGGGAGGCTGATGGCCCGGTTCGCCGTAAATGGGCTGAGGCTAACGGACCTTGCCGTCGTTGCGCAGGCCGACCAGGGAATCTCAGAACAAATGGGACTGGCGTTTGCAACCGAAGCTCAGGAGCTAGGGGCCCGCGTCCACTTCGTTAAAATGCTCGCCAACGCGAGCGGCTGGTCCCGAGTCTCAAGCGAACTCACCGCGGAGACGCTCTCCCAGGTCCGAGCGATCTATGCGCCGTTGGCAGGCGATCGGGCCAATCGCATGGCCGGGGCTCTTCTGTCCGGACTGGACGCTCTCTTGGGGATAACTCAGCCGGGCATCACCTCAAGGATCAGGATCTTGGGAAACGCGGAATGGCACAACTTGCCACTCAGAACCCAGGCATCACGGTACGCGGTTACCTACTCGAACGATTACTATCTGGACCCGCAGGACACCTTGGCGATGGCATTTGAGCGCAGATACCGGTCGCTGACGAGCGTCGCACCCGGGAGACTCGCTATCGTGGGGTATGACATCACTCGCTATCTGGCGGGCGTTGTCAACTCCACCGACCCGGAGACAATTCGAAACTCCTTACAAAGCGCTGCACCGTTCGAGGGGCTCGGCATTCGGATCCATTTCGATGGCGGACAGGTCAACCGAACCATGTACTATCACCGATATCGCGACGGATCACTGGAACTGCTCCGCTGAATTCCGGAGGTAGGAACAGAGGTCTGACGGTTCGGTATCAGAAAAAACGCCCGCGACGCTGATCGCCGGCGTTTTTCGTGTACTAACGCCAGCAGGACGCTCGTTCACAGGCTTCAGGATCCCAGGTTTTGTCACCGCGCTCATGGCTCGTCGAATTGTCGTTTTCCTCTTTGTCCTTTCACTGGTGGGGTGTTCCGGCGCCGGCAGACTTCGCTACGATGGGCCGGAGGAGGCCTATCAGAAAGGGTTGGCTCGGGTCGACGCCGGTGACTACGAAAGGGCTGCCGAGTTTTTCCAGGGTGTGTTTGATTTCGGACGGACCCATGAATGGGCCGCTAATGCCCAATTGCAACTAGCCCGGGCCTACCGGGAGAACGGGGAATACCTGCTGGCCGCAAACGAGTTCACCAGGTTCACCCAGATCTACCGGGGCGACCCTCGGGTCCCTGACGCGGGATACGAGTTGGCCATGACTTATTTCGATCGATCGCCGGCCTATTCGCTTGATCAGTCGGACACCGAGCGGGCTATTACCCAGTTCGAGTTGTTCATGAATCGATACCCGGACCACTCGCTGTTCTTCGATGCGGCGGATCGCATCACGGACCTGCGAGAGAAATTGGCTCACAAGCGATTTGAAGCCGGCACGCAGTACGAGAGGCGGGGATACTCTGAGGCAGCCGCCCTCACCTTCAAGTCCGTGTTCGATGACTATTACGACACCGACTGGGCCGATGACGCCTTGCTGGGGGCCATCCGTGCGTACATCATGTACTCGGATCAGAGTGTTGAACAGCGGAGGCCCGAACGGCTGCGTTCGGCCATCGACATGTATGATCGACTGCTCCAGATTTTTCCCGACAGCCCAATCCTGAAGGATGCCGAGGCCCTATATATGCAGGCTACTTCCAAGCTTGAGCAACTCGAGAGCGCTCGGCCATAGGTAGTCGCAACAATGGGGACGGTTGGCTTGGTAGTCGAACGATGAAAATCGGCTTGTTTGGGGGTACTTTCGATCCTCCTCACCATGGCCATCGCCTGGTGGCCGAACGCGCGTTGGACTCGCTGGACCTTGACCGGCTGATTTGGATTCCGGCAAACCGATCCCCCCACAAGACGGGGCAAGCTCAGACCGAATCGCGCCACCGGATGGCCATGGCCCGGCTCACCGCCCAGGGCGACAATCGATTTGAGGTTTCGGATGTGGAAATGAAGCGGCGCCCTCCGTCATTTATGGTCGATACGCTGGAGCAATTTCGAAGTGATTTGCCCGAGGCGAAGCTCTTCCTCATCGTGGGCGAGGACTCGCTCGCCGGCTTCAGTTCCTGGCGCAGCCCAGGTCGTATTCAGGATCTTGCGACGCTGGCTGTCTACCCTCGAAAAGGCACGTGGCCACCGCCTGAGCTTAAGCATCCGGTCGCTTGGATCGAAGCGCCGATCTTTGAAATGTCGTCCACGTCGATTCGCGCTCGGCTCCGAGAGGGACTCCCGATAGACCACATGGTTACTGAGTCGGTCCGGGCCTACCTCCTGAAACACAACTTATTCCCTCCTGATGACGAAGCCCGAGTCGCTCGCGGATAGAGCCGCGCAATTGATCATGCCGCGCCTCGGCTCCAACATGCCCCCGTCCGTGAGGGCGGAGGATGATCGGGAGAGGGTGGAAGCCCTGCTGGAGCAGGTTCCGGTGGGAGGACTGGTTCTTTTTCGGGGGCATGCAAGGGACACCCCTGCGGCTTTGGATCACCTCCAGGAGGTCTCGAAATATCCACTCCTGGTCGGCTCCGACCTGGAGCGCGGAGCGGGGCAACAGCTTGCGGGAGCAACTGTCTTCCCCCATAGCATGGCGTTCGGTGCCATCGACGAAGGAGCAGATCTGGTTCGAAGGGCCGCTCGAATCACTGCCAACGAGGCCAGGCGCGCCGGTGTCAACTGGATCTTTGCTCCGGTGGCGGATGTGCATTCGAATCCAAAGAACCCCATTATATCGACGCGTGCCTTCGCATCAACCGCCGAGCGCTGCGCAGAACTGGCACAAGCATTCATCGTCGGATGCCGGGAAGGCCGGGCCCTCAGCACCGCCAAACACTTCCCGGGCCACGGCGATACAGCGACGGACTCGCACGACTCGGTGCCGGCGGTGGATCGATCCCGCCAGCAACTCGATGACCTCGAATTGTTGCCGTTCCGCGCCGCCATCCGGGCTGGCGTGGACTCGGTTATGACGGCCCACGTGAAGTACCGGGCGCTGGACCGGGCGGGTCTTCCCGCTACCTATTCCAGCCGCATTCTCAGGGATCTCCTCCGGACAGAACTCGGATTCAACGGTGTGGTGGTTTCGGACAGCCTGCTCATGGCCGGCGCCGGGGCCGAGGTGAGCGCCCGAGTTCCAGAATTGGTTGCCGGCGGAATTGATGTCCTGCTGGACGTTTCGCATCCCGAGATTGCCATGGATGCGCTCGTCGCTGCCGTCCAGGCCGGGTCTTTGAGCGAGGATCTGCTGAACGCCGCTTTCGAGCGCGTGTGGGCGATGAAGGCGCGGCTCTTCGATGACAACGCCGACACCTGGGGTCAGAGGTTGCCGCAAGCCGAGGATGGGAGGAAGCTTGCCTCCCAGATCGCAACCCGCGCCATGGCCATCCAGGGAGATCCCCGTGACGTTCTGTCCGCCTCACGGACGGTCCCCGTCGTGATCATCAGGCCGCATCTGGACTACCCCGATCCCACGCGAGCAGATACCCAACAAATTCTCGCCGCGGCCGACTCCAGGTTCCAGGTCACCCTGCTCGGGCCAGGTTCGACCCCGGAATTCAGGCTGGACCTCCTCAGACAGGTCGAAGCTGCCGGCCGCGCCATACTGGTACTCGTGGTCAAGCCTGCCGCGTGGCACAAATTCGGGCTTCTGCCGGAACAGGCCACTTTCGCTGCAGAAGCGATCAAGCGCGGGCGCGTAGTTCTGTGTAGCCTCGGCAGCCCCGACGCGGACCATGCTCTACCCTCGGCCGCCGCCCGGGTAGTGTCATTCAGCGATGTCGAGCCCAGCGCTCAGGCTCTCAGTGCGTTGTTGGTTGAAGCGATGGCGGCTTAGCACGCCAAGGCTTTGGTTACCAGGCTACTGGGCTTAGCTCACCAGGCTTTGGTTACTAGGTTACTGGGCTTAGCTCACCAGGCTTTGGTTACCAGCACCGAATAATCAGGCAAGCCTGCGCGTAAGAGGCGAAGAATGTAAGTCCCCGGGCCGATTTGATCGGTGGCTACCTCCGAGCGACCTGGCTCGACCTGAATACTGGTTACTGTTCGGCCCAGCACATCGATAACGTCGACACGGGCGGACCCGGTGCCGCGGTATTCTAGATGGAGAGAGGATGCGAAGGGGTTCGGATAGGCCGACAACAACCCGTTTGCGGATTCTGGCGGCACCTCCCCTTCGGAGCCGGTAGCGCCGGAAGAGGCCGCTGACTCTCCGGTGACATAAAGCTGGCCGTGGGTTGGGACGTCGATCGACGTAGATCCGCGCCCAACAGTCATCGTATACACGGCCATTGAGACGCCGCCCGATTCGAGGGTTCGGTCCAGCAGGAATTTCCCTGTTCGACCATCCACGGAAGATGAGTCGGCGGTAGGGACAACAAGCATGGCGGTTCGGTTGCTTTCGGTGACCAGGCGATACTCACGCGCTGACCCTGTAAGCGCCGCATCCACGCGCATGGGCTCATTCAGCAACTCATCCATCACCAGCCTAAGTTGGATGCTTGCGGCATCTGCTGCTTCCATCTCTAGCGCGCCTTGTAACACTACAGGATGGCCCGAATCCGACACGATTCTCATGCTGGCCGCGCCAGAACTTTGCATGGTGTATTCAATCTCGAGGCGAGGCCTATCCGATACATCGCCGACCTCTCTCGAATAGAAGTCGATCCCGTCGGTTGCTCGGTCATAGTCCTGCAGGATGAAGCCGAAGTTGTCCTGTAAGTCGATCCATCTTTGGACAAGTTCGATGCCACTCTCGTTTAGTGGAATCGTCATTCTTCCGACGTTCAAGGCGCGGAAACGGCCCACAACCGTGTTCTCCCGGTCCCCTGAGCCTTCGGCGCCCTCCTTGGTCCACCCCTCTCCATCGGAAGAAGAGAGCCAGTCTGCCGTGTCTTCGTCCCAAGGCCGGGACAGCTCGTACAATTCGTAGGTATCGGGAGACACATTGGTGACCGTCACCGAAATTGATGCCGAGAGCACAATTGCTCCGGCGGGCACCTGATCTATGTCCCAGCGCAGAAGAACGCTGTACGGGGGCACTCCGTCGACTTCAAGCACGTCCGCATCGCCGAAGCGAGTGCTCGGCGCGTCGGACCTGATCTTGGTATCACTGGAGCCGGAGTAGGCTGCAGAGGGACTAGCACCGTCTTGGAACGCGAGAACCGAGACCGACTCTCCCAGGACCGTAACCGATTTCTGAATCGAGGAAGAGGCCCCTCCGTCATCACTTACTGTTAGCGTGACTGAAAATTGGCCGACCTGGTCGAAGGAATGACTGACCTGGACGCCCAACGCATCCGTGCCATCACCGAAGTCCCATTCGTATGAGGAGATAGTGCCGTCCAGATCAAATGACCCAGATGCGTCGAATGAGGCCTCCTCGCCCACAGTCGGGGGATCGGGAGCGTGCTCGAACACTGCCGACGGAGGCAAGTTTACAGACTGGTTCGGATCCGTCGAGTACGAGATTGCCAGCCGGGGTCTCCTTGAGGCGTTGCTGGATTCTCGAGACGTGATGTCAACACCATCCGAGGCATTCGAAGCGATATCGACGACGAAGCCGTGATTCGATGAGGGGTTCAACACCCAGCGTTGCAATTCGGAGATGCCCGCCCCATTGAGCGGAATGGTCAGCTCTCCGAGCGAAGAGGGTACAAAAGTGGCAAGGAGCTCGCTACCGCGATCGCCGGCGGACTCATCCAGGTCCCATGGGCTCTGATTGTCAGCCTGGAGCCAAGTGGCTTCGGACTCCGTCCAGTTTCGCTCGAGCAGATACAGGCCATAACTGTCCGAGGACACATTGGTGATGTCGATGGTGAGCGCACCCGACAGGACGGCTGCGTTCTGAGGAACGGTTGTCAAATCCCAGGCAAGCAACACCCGGTACGGAGGAAACCCGTCGGCTTCCAACTGGACATCCGAACCAAAGGCTGTCTCAGGCTCATCTGAGCGGAGCTTGGTGTCGCGAGCGTCCGCATAGGCAGACGTCGGAGAAACTCCAGACTGGAAGGCGATATCCACCTGATCGAATGCGCTCCCCTCCACCGTGACGGTCTCGGATACGGTGGAGGTGAGTCCCTGAGAATCGGTCACGCTTAAGCTGACCGTATAGGTCCCTGCCTCGGCGAAGGCGTGCAGCACCGTCGGCCCCGTCAGCGTCGTTCCATCCCCAAGACTCCATTGGAAGGAGACGAGTGTGCCATCGGGATCGAAGGAGGCGGTCCCATCCAGGGCCAGGTTAAGACCACTAGGGGCAGCCGCGAACGCGGCAACGGGCGGGAGTGGATCTTGTGGCTGTGGAGTGGTGCTGCTGACGACAAGGCTCTGCTCGGAGTTTATGGTTGACCCAGAGACCGCGGGATACCCTAAGACCGAAAGCGCAAGATTTGCGGCGTCACCGTTAAGAATTGGAGGCTGTGTCTCTGCGAGCTCCCGACTGATGTGTCCGCCGCCGGGATCGGATCGCGTGGGGTTTAGGCCGTAGAGATCGCTCCCTGACTCCGATCCCGGGCCCCAGACGAAGAATGGAATCGTGTAGTTGCTCGCCTGCTCTGGATCCGAGTGATCCTGCCCGGTCCCTCCGTGGTCCGCGGTAACAATGACGGTTGTCTGGCCCGCGTAGCCCGGTTCGGAGGCAACGAAATCTAGGATGTCCAAAATCAGGTGATCAACGAGACGGACCGAATAGGCATGGGCCGAAACCGGGTCCAAGTCCCAACCGCGAGCGTGACCGGAAACGTCGGGATCGACGAAATGGAGGAAGGCCAGTTCGAAGCCGTCCGCGCCGACAAATGAGCGAAATTCATCGACCAAACGGGAAGATGATTGCAGGAACCGGTAGGTGTCGATCTTATTCTGGCCTTGATCGGTTCCAGTGATATCGACCGCGCCGTTCCCGCGGTTGTAGGATTGATCGAAGAGAGAAAATTTCGTCTTGGTTGCGAACAATCCGGTTCGGCCACCCCGGTCGTGCACGATGTCAAACACGCTCTGGACGTACCCGCCGTTCTCCTGATGAATGGTGGCACCGGAAGGGGGATCTACGTTTGAAAACCAGCTGTGCCCATCTTCCCCGGCCGCAAAACGCCCCGTCATCATGGAAATGTGATTCGGAAGGGTTGTGGAGAAGTCCGGATCCACCCGAGCGTTAAGCGTGAAGGCCCCTTCTGCCATGAGTCGCCCGAAGCCGGGGAAGTGATCAGGCTGGCCTTCCTGTATCAGATCGGGTCTCAGACCATCCACCGAGATCACGATGACTCTCTGGCCCCCGCCCCCTGAAGTCTGGCCAAACGTGAAGACAGGGAACATGAGGGCGCCGATAAAAACCGCTTGGACCAGCCAGAATCGCTGATTGACTAATGGAGGTAGCGACAGAGGCATGTTCGATGGACCGAGGGGTCTTGATTGCTTGGGGACGGCCTTGAGGCAATGACAAGAACCGATCCACCGTCTCATGACACCTTACTTCGTGGTCGATGCCCACACATATTGGCCAACCGAAGGACGTTCCCTGGCGGAAGGCTTAACTTCATGCCCAATCGTTGAGTCCGCCAAGATGCACCACCTCGCTATCCTTTCGCTCCTGGCTCTCGCCGTCGCTGGCTGCTCCCAAGAAATCGAGATAGCGTCCCTGGACGCGGACATTGCCGGGCTCGTAGGCGAATACCCTGAGGCGACCGTCGCGGTGTCTATTCGGGACCCGTCAACCAGAACCGATTTCGACCGAGAGGCGGAGCGTCTTTTTCATGCCGCGAGCACCATGAAGGTGCCTGTCATGATCGAAGTCTTCCGGAGGGCCCGTCGAGGCGACTTTAGCTTGGACGACTCCCTCCTTGTGGTCAACCGCTTGAGACCGGGCGAATGAGTCTCCTGGACCGGATCAAACGTGTCCTGGTGGGTGGAGAAATCCCAGGAGATGAGCATTCGCTTGTGGAAGGGAGGTTGTCGTCCGGCTCGGATGACCTCCTGAAAGCGGAGGGTTTTCGACAGATCACGGGCCACAAGATTGGTGACCTGAGCCTCTACCTCCATGCAATGCGACACAGATCGCTCCTGCGTGGACGGCCTGGAGCCGACATAGATTCGAACGAGCGCCTGGAGTATCTGGGTGATGCCATCCTGGGATTCGTGGTAGCTGAACACCTCTATTCGTTGTATCCCGGTGAAGATGAAGGCTTCCTGACACAACTGAGGGCGAAATTGGTCAACGGCAAGGCGTTGCACCGATACGCAAGAGCCGTGGGGCTGCACCGACAGATTCTCGTGTCAGAAAATTTGCAACAACAAGGCGGGACGCTGGCGGTCGGCAGCGTGATGGCCGACGCCATGGAAGCGCTGATTGGCGCGGTCTTCCTCGATCTGGGCATGGATGCGGCACGCGGCTTCATCGTCGACACGCTCCTTGCCGCGCTGGACCTGGATGAACTCGTCCGAGTCGAAGACAACCACAAGAGCGTCCTTTTGGAATACGCGCAAGCAAGGGGATGGCCTCAGCCTTCGTATCGGGTTCAATCTGCCACCGGCCCGAGTCACGACCGAAGTTTCACCGTGGAAGTCCTGATTGGGGACGACCCTCTTGGGATCGGGGAGGCCGGAAGTAAGAAACAGGCGGAGCAACTCGCCGCCGAAACTGCGCTCGAAGCCCTCCGCGAAGAGTCGACCCAATCGCCGCCCGACAATGCCGGGGATGCCAGGGATGCCGGGACTGCCGACAATGCCAGGGATGCCGGGACTGCCGGGCTATTCGGCGAAAATTGAAACGGGGCGATGGGTCTCATCGGTCGCCCAGACGTTCGATGTATTTTGGGTGTTTGTGGGGTCTCGGGGCGCCGCAGAACCAGACACCTCACCAATTCGGACAGACATTCCGATGGCAGTCGACCTTAGACACACCGACCGATTCGTGGATCGGCATATCGGCCCTTCCGCCTCTGATCTTGCAGAGATGCTGGAACAGGTCGGCGCATCATCGCTGGATCAACTCGTCGAGCAAACGATCCCCGACTCCATTCGCGTCAAGGGCGAATTGGATCTTCCAACGGCGAAGACTGAGCATGAACTACTGGATCACGTTGCCCTGATTGCAGGACAGAATGCCGGATTCCGCTCGTTCATCGGAATGGGATACCACGACACTTTGACGCCGCCCGTGATCCAGCGCGGCATTCTGGAAAATCCGAGTTGGTATACCCAATACACGCCGTACCAGGCCGAGATTTCCCAGGGTCGCCTACAGGCTCTTCTCAACTTCCAGACCATGGTGGTGGACCTGACCGGGCTGGAACTGGCGAACGCTTCTCTCTTGGATGAGGGTACGGCAGCGGCCGAGGCGATGGCCATGCTCTTCAGAAAATCCCGACGAAGAGATACTTTTTTTGTTGATGACAATTGCCACCCCCAGACCGTAGCCGTCCTTCGGGTCAGGGCCGAGCCACTGGGGATCACGATTCGTCTCGGACAACACGACAAATTCCAGATGGACGAGGACACGTTTGGTGTACTCGTTCAGTATCCGGGCTCCGACGGGATTGTGCAGGACTTCGCACCCCTTTGTACGAGCGTCCACGATGGGGGTGGGCATGTCGTCGTGGCTGCAGACCTGATGTCACTGCTGGTGTTGGAAGCGCCCGGTAGCTTTGGCGCCGATGTGGTGGTCGGATCCAGTCAGCGTTTCGGCGTTCCCATGGGCTTCGGTGGCCCTCACGCGGCTTTCTTTGCGACTCACCAATCGTTCAAACGGTCTATCCCGGGTCGGTTGATCGGCGTGACCGTGGACGCAGATGGTCAACCCGCGCTCCGCATGGCTCTGCAGACGAGGGAGCAGCATATCAGGCGGGACAAAGCCACGTCCAACATCTGTACGGCTCAGGTGCTCCTGGCCGTCGTCGCGAGCATGTACGCGGTCTACCATGGACCTGACGGACTGAAGCAGATAGCGCTGAGGATCCATCACCTGGCCAGACTGCTTGCCCTCGGACTGAAGGAGGCAGGCGTTGCGGTGCGATATGACGATTATTTCGACACGCTTCGTGCGGATGTCCCGAATGCGGAGATTGTACGCGAAACCGCACTGAGTCAGGAGGTCAATCTCCGGTATTTCCAGGACGGTTCCGTGGGCGTGGCCTTGGACCAGGCGACGACCGTGGATGATGTCGCGAAGCTGATCGCAATCATTTCTGTCGGCTCGGCTCCGGATCTGGACCCGGCTCCAAGTCTGGAAGCATTGGCAGGAAACATGGACCCGGGCTACCGAGGGGCTCTGCCCCGAACCACACCGTTCCTGAGCCACCCGGTCTTCAACTCCATCAGCTCCGAAACGGAGATGATGCGGTACATGCTCAAGCTTTCGTCGCGGGACCTGTCGTTGACGACGAGCATGATCCCCCTCGGATCATGCACCATGAAACTCAACGCCGCGGCAGAGATGATGCCCATTACCTGGTCTTCGCTGGCCCGGGTGCATCCCTTCGTCCCAAAGGATCAGGTGACTGGCTATCATCGGATCATCGATGACCTCAAGGCTTGGTTGGGCTCAATTACCGGCCTGCCAAACGTGTCTCTACAACCCAACAGCGGGGCTTCGGGAGAGTACGCGGGACTGTTGGCCATTCGGGCGTTTCTCCGCTCCAAAGGCGGTACGACTCGCAACGTCTGCCTGATTCCCAGTTCCGCGCACGGCACAAATCCGGCGAGCGCGGTGATGGCGGGCATGCGGGTGGTTGTGATAAAATGCGACGACCTCGGCAACGTAGACATGGGTGACCTTCGGCTGAAGGCCGAAGAACATGCGGAGCGTCTTGCGGCGCTAATGATCACCTACCCCTCGACACACGGCGTCTTCGAATCTGGTATCCTCGATATCTGCGAGGTCATTCACAAGAATGGCGGCCAGGTGTATATGGATGGCGCCAACATGAATGCTCAGATGGGGCTCTGCCGCCCGGGAGACTTCGGCGCAGATGTCTGTCACCTAAATCTCCATAAGACTTTCGCCATCCCACACGGAGGAGGGGGCCCGGGAATCGGGCCCATTTGTGCTGCAGATCACCTGACCGAGTTCCTTCCGGGAGATCCGCTCACGCCCACAGGAGGCATGGGTCCGGTAGCATCGGCTCCCTTTGGGAGCGCCGGCGTGTTGGTGATTTCCTGGGCCTACATCGCGATGCTGGGCGGCGACGGACTCCGGGTGTCGTCACAGGTTGCCATCCTC
>CAYXSE010000012.1:0-29312 GCA_964466675.1 uncultured Rhodothermales bacterium
TCGGCTCTTGTCCGTAGGCCGACTAGTGTCGCGTCAATCGTGTAATGTCGGATAAAGGCGATGCAGTCTGATCCGAGCGTCCTCGGTAGTGAATCGCCAGTTGACGGTGGTGTTTTTGTTGTTCCGGTATTCCGCCCAGGCTTTCGTCTCTCACCTGACGACTTCAATATCGTCAATTCGCCGGTCCAGACACTGGCCCGAAAGGACGTTCAACTCGATCTCGGCCATATTGAGCCAACTGCCGTGCTTCGGTGTGTAGACGAAGTCGAACCGATCCAAGAGGGCCTTGGCCTTTTCGGGCGGATACGCCTCATAGAGCGAACCAGGCGTGTGTGTGTTCAGATTGTCCATGACCAGCGTAATTCGATCAGCTTCTGGGTAGCGCTCGGCAATCTGCCCGACGAATAAGGCCCAGTCTTTCTTGGTTCTCCGTTTGGAGACAGAGACCAGGCGTTTGCCTGCCAGTGGCTCGCTGGCCAGAAAAACGCTGCACACACCGAGGCGCTCGTATTCGTAGTCGTGGCGGGCGACCCGTCCAGGCGCCGCCTTGATGGGCATTCTGGAGGGCCAGGAGGTCACGGGGCTTTCGCGGATGGGCATCACCATTTCGCCCGATGGCCGCCTGATTGTCTACAGGCGAGCAGGCGTCTGTTCATGCGCCGGCTTGATGCCCCGAACGACATCCAAGAGTTGCCTGGAACCCTGGGTGGCCTGACCCCCGCCTTTTCGCCAGATAGCGAGTGGCTGGCATTTGAACAGGGCGGCTTCATCATGAAGATGCGCGCGAATGGGGGGGCAGCCGATCAGATAGTCGCAGTTCCAGAGGGGGTTTATGGACTGCATTGGAGTGAGGCGACCACCATCACGGCAGGGTTACGTACCCGCGGTGTCGTAAGCATTGACCTGGATAGCAGGACGATGGATTACCTGGTGTTTCCCGATTCGACAAATCTTTCTTACCAAAGCCCTCAATTGCTTCCGGGTGGCAAAAAGTTGTTGTACACGCGGGCTGGAGGCACGCCGGACGATAGTCGGATCATGATTCTCGATCGGCGATCTGGAGCCCCCAAAATCCTGCACGAAGGCGGCTCGGACGGTCGGTATCTAGAGACAGGGCATTTGATCTACATCTGGAATTCCTCCCTATGGGCACGAGCCTTCGACCCTGCTTCCGGGGAGCTTTCGGGCCCTGCAATTTCCGTAGAGGATGGGGTGAATCAATCCTGGGGTCGCCCCACCTTGGGTCAGTGGGCGGTGTCGGATGGCGGTACGCTGGTCAAGATTCCTTATCACGCCGCCGACCGGGATTAGATTGATGACGATGGACGGCAATTGGGACTCATTCACGCCAGAGGGGCGCTTCCGGCGCGCACCTGTCTTCAGTCCAGATGGGAAAAAGCTGGCGGTGCTTGTTGGCGCCGTTGGGGATGATTCAGAAAGAAATATTTGGATCTACGACGTCTCTTCGGGTAGCCCCGTGCAACTGACATCAGAGGGGAACGCGATCGACCCGGTCTGGTCTCCAGACGGGCTGCGCGTGGCATACACGCTCTCTGGCGAAGCCCCCCGCATTATGGTAAGGACGCCAGGCGGTCCGACTTCCCTGCAAACCCTGTATGAGTCGACAGAACGCCAGCCCGAGCTACGTCCTGGACAGGGGCGGGCCTGGTGATAGAGACCAGAGGGCAGAGAACCGATATCTCACTATACGACATCGACACCAAGAAGGTGATCGAGTTGATTGCTACCGCTGAGGACGAGGCATACGGTAGAATTTCGCCAAGCGGCAGGTGGATCACTTTCCAGGCACGCCGGGGAGAAGACCCAAACATCTACGCGCAGCTCGTATCCGGGCAGGGGTCCAGGATTACGGTCTCGAGCTCTGGCGGCCGTCACCCCGCCTGGGGAGCTGGCGGGGCTGGTATTTTCTACCGTACCCAGAACGGCGGAATCAACTGGGTGAGCTTTGACGACGTAACAGGCGCCGTTGGCCCCGAAGTAGTTCTAGCCCAGCCACTCACCCTGGGAGGCGGTGACGGATTCGACGTCAGTCCCACCGGGGAGCATGTCGCCATAGTCGCCTGGAATGACGAAGAGTACAACGCCAGGCTGGAGATCGTCGTGAACTGGGATCTGGAGTTCGCGGAGAAAATGCGAGCTGGTCAATGACCGGTCTGGAGTCGCCGATCGGACAGCATGCACCGATCCAGCCGTGAGGCGGTCAATCATTTCGAAGAACCTCTGCCGGCACGACCTTCAGGAGCTTTCGGGACTGCAAGGAGAGCGATCAATTGTTTCTTGATCGCGCCGGAGGATTTCCGAATTCCGATTTCCCCAAGGCGCCTAGCAGATGATCCCAAGGAAATAGTGATGTAATTGAAACACGATCCCAGCAGCATCAGCACGGCCAATACCCCGAACATGGCCGTCTCGATGATGGGCTGCGTCATCGTAGACCTCCAGCCAGCGCAAGTCCCTTGACACCCGACCACATCGACTCTTCCACCGTTCTGATGTGCAGCAGCGCCCGCCGGCCATCAGGTGTCAGTCGGTACACCCGCTTGTGGCGCCCGCCGCGCTGTGCCTGTGGTTCAGTCAGGTTGGATGTCACCAGATGCTTCTTGGATAAGCGATTCAGCGGTGTGAACACCGAACTGAGCGACCATTCATACCCCGTGCTCTTAGAGACCTGTTCTCGTATCGGCAAGCTGTATGCCTCGTCCCGGAGTTTCCAGATGGCGAGCATGACGTATTTTCCCGGACGTGTCAAGAGCTTCATTTAGTTGGCAGGCTTGCAAAGGCGTCGACATGAGGCCTTGAATTCGTCCCAGGTACATTCGAATTCATCAGGAGTGAGCGATCGATAGCGAGAATCCCAAATTTGAGAGTGTTCGAAAGCTTTGGCACCTACTGAAGCCCTACAAAAGGCAGGTGCTGGGGCTCTCACTGCTCATTAGCGCCTCCTCCTCGTTGGGGACCATCGGTCCGCAGTTTGTCAGGGTTGCCTTTGACAAGGTGATTCCAAGCGGCGATTCCCAATTGTTCATCTGGCTGGGGGCTGCCTTTGCGGGTTTCTATCTGGTCCGGGCTGGCGTGAGTTACGCAGGGATGTACTTCAGTTTTGCCTTCACGCAGAACATTATTAGCGACATCCGCATGCGGTCCTATTCACGACTGCTTCGGCTGCCGGTGGAGCGGTTTACTGCCGAGCGGTCGGGCTCCATGGTGTCCCGCGTTGTTTCGGATGTCAACGCGCTACAGGGGATGATTCAGGCTGGTTCGACACGCCTGGCAGGCCAGTTCTTCAGCATTTTCGTGATTCTCGCCATCGTGGTAGCCATGAATTGGCAACTGGCTTTGGTGAATCTGTTCGTGGTCCCGACCCTGGCCTACATCACCAGACACTACCAGCAGCCACTGCGACAGGCCTCCAGGTTGATCCGAAGGCGGGTGGGTGAGATGACTGCCGTCGCGACTGAAGTGATTAGCAACATCCAAGTGGTCAAAATTTTCGCGAGCGAGACCAACGAAACGGATAAGTTCGGGACGGAGAACACGGCCTACGTCCAGTACAATCTGGATCGTCGCAAGGATGTGGGTGTCATGGAAGGTCTTATTGGCGTGACCGCGGAATACGGAATGGGTGCCGTTCTCCTGTTTGGCGGATGGCAGGCCGTGCAGGGGGTAATAACCGTAGGGGAACTGACAGCGTTTCTGATGTACCAGCGCATGTTGCAAGGCCCAGTCATGTCAGTCATGTTCTTCAACAACCAGCTGCAGTCCGGGATGGCAGCATTGGAACGTGTATCGGCACTCCTGGATGCCGAGGTAGAAAAGGAGGGTCGCATCAGCGAGATCCCGCGTGGTACTGTGACCTTCAATGACGTGTCATTTACCTATCCGGGAAGTCGAGAGCCCGTACTTCATAACATCAATTTCGAGATGGAACCCGGTCAGACAGTCGCTTTCGTTGGTCCCTCCGGATCAGGCAAAAGCACCGTGACCAAATTGATGGCGCGCTTTTTCGATCCGGATTCCGGGCACCTCGCCGTGGCCGGGAGGGATGTCCGCGATTTTGAGCTCAATGCGCTCCGGCAGTCCATGGCGATTG
This sequence comes from uncultured Rhodothermales bacterium, assembly GCA_964466675.1. Classification (GTDB taxonomy): domain Bacteria; phylum Bacteroidota; class Rhodothermia; order Rhodothermales; family UBA10348; genus CAYXSE01. The sequence continues at coordinate 4,112 of CAYXSE010000012.1, forward strand.
TGCCTCAGGAGCCGACTCTGTTTTCAGGGAGCGTCCGCGACAACATCAGGTATGCGCGTCTCGATGCCACCGAGGAAGAAATTCAAGCGGCGGCGCGTGTCGCCAATGCCCACGAGTTCATTCTCGAGTTAGACGATGGCTACGAGACCCTGGTCGGCGAGCGCGGCGTGAAGCTATCCGGAGGACAAAAGCAGCGAGTGGCCATCGCACGGGCCATATTGAAACGGGCGAACATTTTGATCCTGGATGAGGCGACTGCAAGCCTGGATTCCGAGTCCGAATCCATTATTCAGGAGGCTCTGGCGGGCTCGTTCTCCGGCGACCGGGAGCTGATCACGCTGGTTATTGCCCATAGACTGTCCACCATTCACGATGCGGACCGGATCCTTGTGTTAGACAAAGGGCGGCTGGTCGATTCGGGCACGCACGCGGAGTTGATGGAGCGCGCGGGCGTGTACAGTCATTTGTACGAGCTCCAGTTCAGAACCGAGTCCGCGGATTCGGGCTGAGGAAGTGACAGCGATGAGGATTGCCACCTAGCCCCAGGGCTTCCGTTGTTTGGCAGTTTCTCGGAGCTGGAGAGCCATTATTTAAGATGGTCCAGGTCAGCGAGGTCCTGAGGACGGCCACTTGAGCGCTTGTTTTTCCTCAGGGCCTCAAGTCCGATGAAGGGGACCTCCAAACCGTCCACCAGCAGTGTCTGTTTGGATTCGAAACAGTCGGGGAAGTCGACCCCGTCGATTGAGGTCACAAGATCAATCCGCAAGGGTGGTCGGCCGAGTTGGATGACGCGCTTAGGAGTCAGGAAGTCCTCGGCGACCAATCCTACCTGGGCAAAGCCGAAGTCACTCAGGGCCTTGATCACCCTCGAGGCATTGTCCTCAGAGATCTCGATCCAGACATCAAGATCCTTGGTGTATCTCGGATGGCCGTGAAAGGCAACGGCGTATCCTCCAACAACAAGAAACCGGACCTTACGCGCGTGTAGTGACGCGACAAACTCTCTGAAGTCTGGGGCGAGATTCATGTTGCGGGTTCTCTTGATTCCAGCCGTGATGATCTGCTCTGATCGCTTCGAGTGCGGCAATTCTCTCCAAAGGCGCGCGTGTCCGCCAGTAATCCGCCTCCCGCTTCTGCTCGGCGAGAGTCACCACTCGAACGGCAGTCTTGTCGATTCTCAGCATACCCGCGTTACACAACTTCCTGCGAGGTTAACGTTCTGTGCCGTAGAGAGTTGCTCCCGGCTGACACTGATTACCCAGCCGCGCGGTTCGCCTCGATGTGGGGATGACTGCAATTTCAATCCAAAGCGTCGGCAGCACAGCCCGGCTTCCTGCGTCAACAAATCATGCATTTCAACCACTAACTGGTTGGAATACAGCCATACACTGGTTACAATACGGCCATGATTTACCGCAATATCACGGCGGATGTCCGAGAGGCACTCCGGGACACCCCTGTTGTTCTATTGAACGGTGCTAGGCAAGTTGGGAAGAGCACACTAGCGAAGTTCCTAGGCCGAGAAGGATTTGGCGGCGCGGACGAGGTGCCCTACGTCACCTTCGACAATGCTACAGTGCAGTCGGCCGCTCAATCCGACCCAGACGCCTACATCCGATCATTTGGCGGGCCGGTGGTTGTGGATGAAGCCCAGCGAGTGCCGGATCTATTCCGGGCAATCAAGCTCCTCGTTGACGAGGATCGGCACCCGGGTCAGTTCCTGTTGACAGGCAGCGCCGACGTGATGACTCTGCCAGCGGTCTCAGAGTCACTTGCAGGGCGTGTCGAGGTGATCCCGCTTCAGCCATACTCACAGGGCGAGTTGAACGGATGCAAGGAGGAGTTTCTGGACCGTTGCTTCGACGACACTCGTCCCGCGGAATGGTCGCTTTCGAGAGGTCCGGTCAATCTCTGGGAGCGAATTGTTCAGGGAGGCTATCCGGAAGCGACAGCCCGCACCTCCGCCAGACGGCGCTCGAAGTGGTTTGACTCCTACATCACGACAGTACTGCAGCGGGATGTCCGAGACTTGGCAAACATCGCCGGCCTCACCGAATTGCCACGACTACTGCAGTTGTTGGCTTCCCGCAATGCCACGCTGGTCAACTACGCGGAGATTTCCCGATCGTCTGGTTTGCCCGCCTCGACTCTGAAGCGATATCTGACCCTGTTGGAGGCGACGTTCCTGATTCGCCAAGTCCCATCGTGGTCGACCAATCTGTCAAAAAGAGTAGTCAGATCGCCAAAGCTGTTTGTGAACGATTCGGGTCTTGCAGCCCACCTCATCGGTCTTGACAGCGAGGGCCGAGGTCCGGGATTGGGGAGGGGCCCGATTCTGGAGGCGTTTGTGATGTCGGAACTGCAGAAGCAGCGCACATGGTCAAACCTGAAAATCGGTATTTACCACTATCGATCATCGAGTGGATCCGAAGTCGATATCCTGCTCGAGGACTCAAAGGGCAGGCTGGTAGGGCTTGAAGTAAAGGCTGCGTCACGAGTGATCGGGAGCGATTTTCGCGGTCTCAGGTCGCTCAGGGCTATGGTGCCTGACAGGTTCGTCCGTGGAATTGTGCTGTATTCCGGCGAGGAGGTTGTGTCTTTTGAACCTGATCTCTTGGCCGTGCCTATCCCTATCATGTGGAGTTGTCCGAGCGCACTATGACAGGCCTCGATCTATCCCACAGTGATGATACGTGTCGAGGATCCTGAAAATCCGCGTGTCATCGATCGGCAAGGAAATCAGTGGGCCCCGTCGGTCTCCCTCAATGGGCAGTACGTCGCTTTCTCGACCGGGGAGACCGGTAGCAATGAAGTTTATGTCCAGGAAGTGCGTGGCGAGGCCTGGTACCGCATATCCGAGCCTGAAGAGGGAGGAACAAGCGCTCGGTGGTCGGCCGATGGTCGCTGGCTGTACTACCAAGCCAATAGCTCCCTGAAACGCAGTCGGACGAGCAACTGCGCAAGGTTGCGCCGCCAGATCCGGATTGATCGGCCTGCGCTCCAGGCCACTGGTGACTCGATCATTTCTTTCGATAGACGTCTCTCCGGTGGGCCACCTTGATTACGACCACGGTGATGAGCGAGTCATTGATGGTGTAGACGATGCGATAGCGGCCGACCCTGACGCGCCAAGCATGCTTGGCAGTCAGTTTTTCGCATCCTTTGGGCCGCAGCTGCTCAGCGAGTCGACCAATACGGGCCATAATTCGCGCTTGCAAGGCCTGATTGCGTATGGATCGAATCTCTTTTGCCGCGCTTCGTTTTACTTCAATCCGATAGAAGACAGGATCCATCAGATCTCGCCAGCTTCCTGCATCTTGCGGACAAGAGCCTCATAGCCAATCGTGGGCTCATTTACCCTGGCCTTAAGGTCAGCCAGATCCTCCAGGTCCTCGCTCAGATACGCTCGCAATGCTTGGTCTACGAGATCGGACATGGATTCGTCGGTCTCCGCCCCCTTCAAACGCAAGGCCTTGTGGAGGTCGGGATCGAAGTAGATCGTGGCGCGCTTAGTCTTGGCCATCTCGTTCACCAGTTCAGTCGTTATAACACAATAACGACATAACGTCGTTAGGTTCCCGGTCTGCTGCCTAGCGCAGGCGGTAGCTTGTGGATCGGCCGCCACCTTCGTTCTGCACCAGGATGCCCTTCCTCACTAAATCCCTGATGTCCCGCCCGGCGGTATCCTGGGATGTCTTAGTCATGCGCGCCCACTTTGATGAAGTAAGGGATCCCTCGAAGCCATCTTCGAGCAACCGGGAAAGGACTTTCAGCTGGCGCTCGTTAAGCGATTCGCGAGAGACGCTGCTCCAGAATTGATCACGGCGCACAATGCCAGCGAACAGGTCTTGGGAGTGATCGATGGAAGCGCGCAGCGTTTTCAGAAACCACGCCAACCAATTTGTCACGTCCAAGTCGCCTTTCTGGGTCCGTTCAAGAACGCGGTAATATTCGGCGCGGGTTCGCAGAATCTGGTCGGACATGGAGTAGAACCGCCGGGTGGTGCCCTCGGAACGAGCCAATAGCATCTCGGAAAGGGCACGGGCTATCCGGCCGTTTCCGTCTGCAAAAGGGTGGATGGTGACGAACCACAGGTGCGCGAGCCCTGCCTTCAGTAGCGGGTCCACCGTCGGAGGCGATTCGAACCAAGCGAGGAACTGCTCCATCTCATGAGCCAGGCCCGATGCGGGGGGCGCTTCAAAGTGGACGATTTCGCCGCCCATGGGGCCAGACACTACCTGTATGGGGTCGTCGTCTTTGGAGCGCCAGCCGTCTAGTCCGGTGGCGGCTCCGTCACCAAGAATGAGATCCATCCAACCGAACAATCGTTCCTTGGTCAGGGGGAGAGCATGATTCTCAGTGGCATCAAAGAGCACTTCGACAAGTCCATCGACCTGCCTGGAGCTCGGAACCATTTTTCCGTGCACAATGCCAAGCCGCCTGGCAACCGACGACCGGACTTCATCGCGGGCCATGGTTTCGCCCTCAACGGCTGCCGTGTCCAGCACCTCTTCGGTTCGCGTCATCAGGTCAGCAGTGGTCGCCAGGTCGAAACCCAGCGCCCCCATCCGGCCGAGCAGGAGGCCCTGAGCAAACCGCACCTCAGACAGCAGCCCAAACAAGTTTTCGTCGGTCCACCGTAGCGACGGCCAGTCCCGGACCTGCCAGATATACTTGGATTCTCCGCGATTCATGCGGAGAATATCGGCTCCAATCTCCGCACAATCAAATTATTCTCCGCAAAAAGTGCGGAGATAGCGTCTACGGCCGCTCTCTGAGCTCCCGGATTTTGGCGACAATCTCCTCGGCCGTCCAGCCGGTGATTCTTACTTCGTCTCCGTCGCGGGCCTCATCAAGCAACTGCGCGAGCTTCTGGCGAGCCTGGGTATAGGTATACGTCTTCATGCGGCTACGACTCCAATATCGAGACGCCTGAAGCAGTTGCAGCCGCAGACAACTTGGCGTCCAGCGTGACAAGAGGCAGGCGGCATTTTTGGGCGCAAGCAGCCGTGGCCGCAATCAGACGCGGCCGCGAAGGCTCATGCGCCAGCACGGCCATGATCACCGAGGTGTCTACAACTATTTGCAACGGATCCTCGAATCTGTACGATAGACAACTCACATACGAAAAGAGTATTTCTACTGACAGAGGACAGGGAGAGGAACGCCACGCCCAGGCAGGCAGCCCCGCACCTTGCCCCGACGGACATCGTGTCGTAAATCGGGATCTGTCATGACCGGCCTCCATCTATCCCACTATCGCATCGACTCCGAGCTCGGCCGGGGGGCATGGGTAGCGAACTAAATAGCATGAACCCATGACCCACTACGATCACGTCATTGTCGGAACAGGACAGGCCACCGGCACACTACTTGGTCGCCTGATCCCAACGGGCGATTCGATTGCGGTGGTCGAAGGAGGCAAGGTTGGGGGGACCTGCGTCAATGTTGGATGCACGCCAACCAAAACGCTGGTTGCCAGCGCACGAGCCGTGAGTCTGGCGCGCCGCGGGGACGAGTTCGGCTTCGCTGCGGGCCCAATCCGCATCGACTATCCTCGAATCCGGGAACGGATGAACGCCATCCGAGAGGGGTCCAGCAGCGGTCTCGACGGCTGGATGGAGTCCACTGAGAACGTCACCTTGATTCGCGAATGGGCCTCGTTCGAGGGGAACCGCATGCTGCGCGTCGGGGAAGAGTCCATCTCCGGAAATCGCATCTACATCAATGTCGGCACCAGACCGTCAGCGCCACCGATCGAGGGACTGTCAGGAGTCCCGTGGCTGGACAGCGGCCGTCTGCTGGATCTGGAAGAGCTCCCAAGGCACCTTGTCGTCATCGGCGGTGGTTACATCGGAGTCGAACTGGGCCAGGTCTATCGGCGATTCGGAGCCGAGGTCACCATTTTGCAGCGCGGGGACCAGCTCATGCCCAGCGAAGACGCCGACGTTGCCGCTTCCATCCAAGACCTGCTACAAAATGAGGGCATCAGGGTGCTCACGGGCACCGCTGTTAACCGGGTTTCGAAGAGCCCCGATGGCGTGCTCGTAGAGGCCGAGACCGAGAACGCCGCGATCGAACTCGAAGGCTCACATCTCATGGTAGCCGCGGGCCGCCGCTCGAATGCCGACAGCCTGAAGCTCGAGAACACCTCCATCGAGGTGAACCAGCGCGGGTTCATTCAGGTGGATCGTTATTGTCAGACTGCCGCGGAAGGCGTGTTCGCACTCGGAGATGTAAACGGCCACGGAGCGTTCACCCACACCTCGGTCAACGATGCCGAAATTGTACTCGATCACCTTTTTGGAGGCCCAAGAGGCCATCGCCTCCGGCGCCAAGGTGCTGCACCCGACTGTGTCGGAGCTCATGCCGTGGATTCTGGATGGAATCGCCGAGGTCAGAGCCGCATCTTGACGCGATGCCACTCCCAACACGAACCGACGATATGAACGCCCCTCGCGCCTTTGCCGCTCCAGACTCAGGCCACCTGACGCCTGAAATGATCGATGCCTATCACGCGGACGGCTTCTTGGTCTTGGAAGGATTCGCATCACCCAAGGACCGCGACGATCTACAAGCCAGTGCGCGAGATCTCATCGAAGGCTTTGATCCGTCCGAGGCAGCCAGCGTCTTCTCGACGACCTCCCGACAGCATCAAGCCGACCAGTATTTCATGGAGTCCGGAGACAAGATCCGGTTCTTCCTCGAGAGCGAGGCCTTTGGCGCGGACGGAACCCTCCAGAAGTCCATGGAGCAGTGCCTGAACAAGATCGGCCACGCCATGCACGACCTGGATCCTGCCTTTCACGAGTTCTCCTATCGCGGAGATATCGGGAGGATTGCGTCGGCGCTGGGCAGCGCGGACCCGGCCATCATCCAATCCATGTATATCCTGAAACCGCCCAGAATCGGCGGTGAGGTGGACTGGCACCAGGATTCCACGTACATCTACACCGAGCCGGATTCCTGCATCGGATTCTGGCTCGCCCTGGAAGATGCGACGCTGGAGAATGGCTGCCTCCACTTCATGGCGGGGCAGCACACAGGCACTTTGAAAGAGCGCAATTCCAGGACCGGTCCGTTCAGCACGACCACGGAGGTGCTGGACGATTCTCCCTGGCCAGAAGCGCCGCCCATTCCGTTTCCGGCTGCGCGTGGCACCATGGTGGTCTTCCATGGCCGCGCCCCGCACTTCAGCGGACCGAATCGTTCGCCCAATTCCCGCCACGCCTACACCCTTCACGTCATCGACCAAGAGTGTGAGTACCCCGAAAGCAACTGGTTGCAACGAGGGGCTTCATTGCCGCTGAAGAGCCTCACGCGATGAACGACGCGACGGCCTGATGGATACTCGCTTCACTAGACATATTGCCTGGACCAGCAACTCGCCGATGGGGCTGTCTGTAGAGCGGGCTGAGGGTACCTTCCTCCACTTGACGGACGGGCGAAAGATCATCGACCTGATCAGTGGGATCGCCGTCTCTTCCCTCGGTCATGGCCACCCCGACGTGGTGTCCGCGGTGCAGGAACAGGCAGCGCGCCACATGCATGTGATGGTCTATGGGGAGTTCGAGCAGGAGCCACAGTCGGCGCTTGCGGGGCTTCTCGCGTCTCAGCTTCCGGAGAGGCTATCCACCGTGTATTTCACCATGACGGGGACCGAGGCCAATGAGGGCGCTTTGAAGTTGTCCAAGAAGTTCACCGGCCGGCAGAGGATGGTGGCTTTCGAGAACTCATATCATGGGGACACGCACGGATCCCTGTCCGTGACCGGCCGGGCGGTCTACCGGGATCCCTTCCTGCCACTACTTCCTGAGGTGACTTTTCTCCCGTTCAACGACCTCGAGGCTCTCAAGGAGATCGATTCGACCGTGGCCTGTGTCATCACCGAGCCGATCCAGGGAGAGGGGGGTGTGAGAGTGGCCTCGAAAAAGTGGCTGCAAGCCTTGCAACACAGATGTAGGTCAACCGGAGCCCTTCTCATTTTCGACGAGATCCAGACCGGGATGGGCCGAACGGGCGATCTGTTTGCCTTCCAGGGATTCGACGTAGAACCGGACATCATGACGGTAGCGAAGGCTTTTGGGGGCGGGATGCCCCTTGGAGGCTTCATATCGAGGCCGGAGATCATGTCCTGCCTACGGGAGAATCCACCACTCAGTCATGTGACCACCTTTGGCGGACACCCCGTCTCCTGCGCCGCTGGTTATGCCGCGCTTCAGGTGATGCTGGCCGAGGATCTTCCCAGTCGGGCCCGAGAGATCGGCCAGCGAGTACGGTCGGCGCTTGACGTTCCGTCTGTGGTCGAGCTCCGGGGGAAAGGGGCAATGCTCGGCCTGCAACTAGCCGACGCCACGACGACGGCGCGGGTTGTCAGCATGGCTCTCGAGGCGGGCGTCCTGCTCGGATGGACGCTTCATTCGGACAGCCTCATCCGAATCGCGCCCCCGTTGAACATCCCCTGGGGCGTTCTGGACGAAGCCATGACGGTGATTCGGGAGGCGCTGTCAAAGGCCTAGCCCTTGGGCAACCTTCGTCGACCCCCGGTACAGGTCGTACCGTGCCAATCGACCCTCCAATGCGCCGTTCACCAGTGCCTTCTTCCAGGTAGTTTTCAGGCCGACAGACTTCAGCAAAGCTGGCTCGCCCGCGTAGACAAAAGCCGTGGCCCCGGCACATTCCGTCTTCAACCAGTCCCCGAACTCACGAATCAGCGCGCGGGCAGCCTCGGAGGTTCCAAGTCTGAGGCCGTACGGCGGGTTGGTGACGATCATGCCGGCGTCGATGCCCCGGATACTCCGAAAATCGCACCGCTCAACGCTCACGGCATCACCACCTGGTAGGCGTTCAAGATTGGTGCGGGCGGCTTCCACAGCGGCCGCATCGACGTCGGATCCGCGGATCAGGCCCTCTGGAACCGGCCGAATCCGGGCATCGGACTCGTCCCGGATTCGGCTCCATATATCGGTCTTGAAGTCCGGGAGGTGTTCGAAACCGAAACTGCCTCGGAAGTAGCTGGCGGGAATTCTCGCTGCGATCATGAACGCTTCTGCCAGGATAGTCCCAGAGCCGCACATGGGATCCAGAAGAGGGGTACTCCCGTCCCATTCGGCGAGCCGGAGTGCGGCCGCCGCCACGGTCTCCTGCATCGGAGCATCTACGGACGAAACCCTGTATCCCCGGCGGTGGAGCGATCCTCCGGATGTGTCGACACTGATGGTGGCGTGGTTTGCGTGTATGTGGAGGTTCAGCCAGACGTCGGGGTTCGGCGTTCTAACAGAAGGACGATCGCCGGTTCTGTCCCGGAACTGATCGACGATGGCATCTTTGAGCCGCCGGGCCGCGAACTGAGAGTGCCGGACCTTGCTGTTGGAAACGGTCGCAAAGACGGCAAAGGTCTTTTCCAGGCTGAGGATCTCAGACCAGTCGATCTTCTGAGCCTGGGTGTAGAGATACCGGTCACTATGGCAGTCGAACTCGGACAGGGGCGCCAGTACCCGCGTGAGTAGGCGAGAACGATAGTTGATCCGATAAAGGGTCGCCGCATCGGCTTCGAAGTGAACGCCTCGATAGGCGTCCGAAATCTTTCCCGCCCCCAGCGAGCGGAGTTCCTGGGCGGCTAGCCGTTCCAGCTTCCCGGCGGCAATTGCGAAGTAGCGCCCCGAGTTTTGGTAGAGGAGACCCATCTTTTTGTCCCTAGCCGTGCTTGATGGGGAGAAGCACGAGGGAGAAGACGAACACCACGAGCCCGGCTACATAGGGCATCAGGCCTCCGGTCACAAGGAGATGGACACCGCCGAGAAATGCGGCCACTTCACACGCTACATGGCCCGCAATCAGGATTGGCGCACGCTTTGTCAGCGAAAGGATGCCCACCAGCTTGCGGCGAACAAACATCACCACTCCTGCCGCGGCCAGAACCGTCAGGGCCACAGCAGGAACCAGTGGCCCCCGAACATTGAGGGAGATCCCTTCGGGTGTGCCGGTCGCCACGAAGCCGGCAACCAGGCCAAACAAAAGAATTCCGCCGAGTAGGCAGAAACGAATCAGGCGCATTTGCGCGTAAGTCACACTCTGGGTCACGACCGTATATGCTTTGGATGATCCATGACTCAATCTAAGGGCTAGGGGAGCAACGGGGTCCGGAGGAGCCGGCTCATCAGTTAAGGAAACCTCTCACCACGTCCAAGTTGCCGTCATTGTTCGCCGGACTCAACCCCAGGACCTCACTCATCAGTTCGTAGAGGTGAATGTTTTCGAAGGCGGGGACCTGTAGGCCTTCTCGGAAGGCGGGCCCGTTCGCGATAAATAGCGCCCCCATCTCTTGGGAGCGAGGATCGAATCCGTGATTCCCGAGCCCCGCCCTCCCCTTCCGAGCCTCCCATCTCTCTCGCGTCGAAAAGAGGCTCCACCCGCTCTCGGCTAAACCGACAACTGCCGGGATGCGGGGGTGGCCGGTATAGTGAAAGCCGGCCAGGTCCTCTTGAGACATGAGGTTCACGCCCGGCATGGCTTCAATGGCGCTCCGGACCGCTCTTTCACGGCCCTCGTTCGGTCTGATGGTAAGCACGGGGCCGTAGTCCACAATGAGCCCATCGCCCGCTTCGAGAAAGTCTTCCAGGATGACTACTCGGTCTGGATCGATTTCTGCCATCCCGTGGTCGGAGACAATCATCAGATTGACCGAGTCGAGAAGGGTGCGTTCTCTTAGGCCGACCAGCAATCTCCCGATCAATCCGTCCATTCTCGCCACCGCCTCCTCCACCTCTTGGGATTCCGGCCCGAAGCGGTGTCCTATAGAATCCACATCCTCGAAATACAGCGTGATGAACGTTGGCCGTTCCTGCAACGGCAAGTCCAGCCATGCCAATGCCTGATCCACACGCTCCTTCCCGGGGACGGAACCGTCGAACCGGTACCAAAAAGTAGGCTGAATCCCCTGAATGGGCGCTTCAGAGCCGACCCAAAAATAGGTCGCCGAAACACGACCTTGCTTCTCAGCGGTTACCCAGATGGGTTCACCTCCCCACCAGACAGGATCTTCGACAGCCGATCGATCGCGCATTCTGAACCACGAATCCGACTCCTCGTCGTACATGGTGTTGGACAACATGCCACTCGAAGACGGGTACAGGCCAGTGACAATGCTGTAGTGATTCGGAAAGGTCTTCGACGGGAAGACCGGAAGCATCCCATCCGGAGCTGAGACGCCCTCCCGAGCCAAGGCCGAAAGATTCGGCGCGTCATACCACTCCAGATAATCGGGCCTGAAGCCATCGATGGAGATCAGAATGAGTGTCTCCTGGTTGGGCCGATCGGGGGCCCGGCAACCCACCGCCATCAGGGTGGCAAGTGCCAAGAAGAGTTGACGCATCATGGGCCTCATGCTAGGGAGTCCCAAAATAGACGAACGCCGGCTCGATGTTTCGAGTCGGCGTTCGCAGAATCAGGGGAGCTTGGTTCAGATCATTTCCCGAAGAACCACCACAAGAGCAGTCCTCCCACAGGGAAAAAGACTATCAGAAGGGCCCAAACGGCCTTTCTGCCCAGTCCCCAATTGGTCCCGGCAATCTGGACCAGCGCGATGATGTCCAGAATAAGGAGCACCGTTCCGCACAGGCCGTAGCCCCAGAGGCCCACGCTCATTCGCTCCACCATCGATGGACCGCCACATCCCGCGAGTACCACGACCAACAGGGTGAGCATGACTGGCAAGACAAAAGAGGAGAATCGTTCCATGGGACGGAATCGGGTTTAGGTCTGGGCCTGTATACGACTAACCGCATCTGTGTTGCACCGGTTGGAAGAAACTCCCGGATGGCCGTTCGATCCTCGGCCGAGGTGCCTGAAGGAACTGGGCTGAAGAGGCTCTCGTTTGACGCAGGCTTCCAGACACCCGCCGGCGCTTTAGTGCATATCGGAGACATAGACCTCGGACATCAACCGGTATTGCTGGCCCCCATGGAGGACGTCAGCGACCCGCCCTTCCGCCTCTTGTGTAAGAGGTTCGGAGCGGACCTGCTGTACACCGAGTTCATTTCCTCCGGTGGGTTGGTCTATGGGGCCGATGGGTCGCACCAGAAATTGGATTTTTACGAGGCGGAAAGGCCGGTGGCAATCCAGATTTTCGGGGGCGATGTGGCCCGAGTCCGAGAGGCAGCCCGGATCGTCGATGCGGAGGCGCCGGATATCATCGACATCAACTTCGGGTGCCCGGTAAAAAAGGTAGTGTCCAAGAATGCCGGCGCCGGGATCTTGCGTGACCTCCCCAAGATGAAGGCGATCACCGCCGCCGTAGTCGAGGAGACCTCGCTACCGGTTACCGTCAAGACCCGGCTCGGTTGGACCGACGATACCATTCAAATCTTGGAGGTGGCCAGGATGTTGGAGGATGTCGGCGTGAAGGCGTTGGCCGTTCATGCCCGCACCCGATCGCAGATGTACCGGGGCGACGCCAGATGGGACTGGCTGCACCGGATCAAGCATGAGGCAGGGCTCTCGATTCCGTTTATTGGCAATGGGGATGCGGTGACTCCGCAGAAGATCCAGGCCATGTTCGAGCAGACGGGTGTCGATGCGGTAATGGTTGGTCGTGGCGCGATCGGCAATCCCTGGATCTTTAGAGAGTACAAGATCTTCCGTGAGACAGGGGAGTGCCCTCCGCCGCCGGAATGGGATGAACGTGTCGCCGTGGTTGCCGAACATTTGACCCTCAAGTGCGAATGGCTCGGCGAACGGAAGGGAGTCTTGGAGATGCGCCGGATGTACGGTGGCTACTTCAAAGGCTTCAAAGGGGCCAGTCGATTGCGCGCGCTTCTCATGAACGAAGTCATGCGCGAGAATGTCCTGGAGGTGCTCCTCAATTTCCGGGAAGATGAGCCGGCCGTCTCCGTGTCTGTCTCCTTGACGCGTTCGAGGCCTGCACAGATAAGCGAGGCCATAAAGGCGTCTCTCCCGACGCGGGCCAATCGGCGGGCGGGCGCCTGAACCTGGGCTTCGGTGCTCTGGGGCGTCTAGGGCGTCTGGGGCGTCTAGGGCGTCTGGGGCGTCTAGGCACAAATTGGTGCCGCGGTACAACCATTCAGCCGTTTGGTGTGTCTATCTCAATGCGGTGCCTAAAGGTGCGGTAAAAATTTAGCACCTTGGTGTAACACGCCGCCGTCAGCACCCGTAGGGCGTTTGAAATCAGGTCACACGCTTCGCCAGTTCGTCATTGGGAGCACGATTGGAATTCGAGACCTGCGTGGTCAGCTCGCGCTGTTTGCGCACTGCCCACTCTGTTTCTGCATTCTGCACCGCCCTCTATATCCGCAAGACTCTACTAGATATGCCTCGCTGCTACCAATTTGTGATCACAGGTTTGCTCGCGCTCTTCCTGGTGCTGCCTTCCGCCGCCCAGACCGCCCTCCCACCAGAGGCGCCGAGTCTCCGCGATCCCGCATTTACTCCGAACGTAAAGCCGGTCCTTGCCCCGACTCTCAAGACAGGGGAAATCAAGATTGACGGCGACCTGGACGACCCCGGATGGATCCGGGCGGATCGGGCGGTCAATTTCTCAGAGACCTTTCCCGGCGACCAAACGGAGCCGCCCGTGGGCGTGGAGGTTTGGACGACCTACGATGAGGATGCCATCTACTTCGCTTTCATGATCGAGGACGATCCAGACGACGTGCGCGTCAACATGAGCGACCGGGATGCCATCTGGCAGGACGACTACGTAGGAGTGATCTTGGACACCTACTCCAATAGCGCGTGGGCCTATTTCATCGCTTCCAATCCGATTGGGATCCAGGGTGATACGAGGACGGCCGGTGGCGATGAAGACGTGGGCTTCGACATCATCTTCAAGAGTGAGGGTAAAGTGACGGAGACGGGCTACCAGGTGGAAATGGCTGTGCCGTTCCGGAGCCTTCGTTTCCCCGACACCGACGTCAAGGATTGGAATATCAATTTCTGGATCACTCACCCTCGGGAGACCCGAAACACGTATTCCTGGTCGGCTATCGATCGCGATGATCCGTGCTGGTTATGTCAGATGGGCAGGATCAGTGGAATTTCCGGTGTGGCACCCTCGGGCAAGTTCGAGTTTCTGCCGGCCTTTACCGGTTCTCAGGTGGCCAACCTCCCCTCGTTTTCGGACCCGACCGGCGGTCTCGATAACGGGCGCCTGAATACGGACCCTTCTTTCGGCGCAAAATATTCGTTCTCATCGAATCTGGTAGCCGACATAGCGGTGAATCCGGACTTCAGCCAGATTGAAGCGGATGCGGCCCAGGTAGACGTGAACTCGACGTTTGCCTTGTTTTTCCCCGAAAGGCGACCCTTCTTCCAGGAAGGCAGCGACCTCTTCAGGACACCGATCCAGACCGTATACACGCGGTCAATCAACAATCCCGTCGCCGCGGCCAAGGTCACGGGACGGTTTGGCGACACGAACTTTTCCTACGTCGGGGGCCTGGACCAAGACAGCCCGATTATTCTGCCATTTGAGGAACAGAGTCGCATCGTCCAGGGAGGGCAATCCTACTCCAGTCTTCTGCGCGTGAAGCAGAACTTTGGAACGAACTCGTACATCGGGGCTCTCGTTACGGATCGCCGTTTTACCGAGTCCGACGCCCTTGGCTCGACATTCGGCCTGGACACAAACCTCAGGCTGACCCAGACCATTTCCGTAGAGGGCCAGTTCACGGGCAGCTACACGTCCGAGTCAACCGATGCCGAGCTATCCCAGCAGGTCGGAGACATCACGTTCGACAACGGCAAACGCACCGCGGCTTTTGATGGCGAATCCTTCGGCGGCTGGGCGTCCAGCCTGGTTCTTCGCCGGAACTCGCGTCACATGTATACACAGGTCGACTACCAGGCCACCAGTCCGACTTTTCGGGCGGCCAACGGGTTTATCACCCAGAACAATACTCAGCAGGTGGGTGTGTTTTCGAACTACACCTTCTTTCTCAACGACGGTTTCGTTCAGCGCATATCGCCAGAGGTAATCGCTGGGTACCAGTGGAATTTCGATGGCCAAAGGAAGGACGAGTATCTATGGTTTGGGATGAGACTGCAGATGAAGGGGCAAACCAACCTTGGTATTCGGCTCCTCGTCGCCAGCAACGAACAGTTTGCCGGCCAGGACTTCAGTGGCCTTCGCCGTGCACAGGTGAACTTCAGTTCGAACTTCAGTCAGCGCATACAGGTGGGTGGGTTCGCGGCATACGGCCGGACCATTGCACGAAATGCGTCAAACCCGGTGCTGGGGCGGAGCACGGACATGCGGTTCCAAACAACCCTCAAGCCAACGTCCAGGCTGTCCTTTCAGCCAGCGATCACGTTCTCGAGGTTGGAAAATGAGGCCACGGGCGATGAGATTTTCTCCGGATACATCCTTCGCAACCGAACCAACTACCAGTTCACCAAGCGGCTCTTCGTTCGCGTGGTAACCCAGTACAACGATTTCAGCAAGAGCCTGGAGGTCGACCCGCTCGTGACCTACAAAGTGAACCCGTTTACGGCTGTCTACTTCGGATCGACTCACGATTTCCTCGATTTCGATCAGCGTACCAACGGCGCAAATCCCGGGTTCTACCAGACCCAGAGGCAGATTTTCTTCAAGCTGCAATACCTCTTTAGAGTCTAGAGGCACGACTTGGTAGTGAGATCCGCGCGGTGTTCCGAGTGGAACGTCGCACGGCGGCCGCGGTCGTCGCGCGGTTGAGCTACCGGCCGCCGAATTCCTTGGGCTCCAACGACTGTAGGTAGGCCCAGATAGCCTGTTTTTCGGTCTCGTTCAAGCCGGCGATGCCTGCTAGTGGCATAAATGGGTCTAAAGTCCTTCCATCGAGGCCGATGCCGGTGGAGATGACGCTGTCAAAATCCTCGCGCGACCACGCTGCGAGCCCTGTTTCATGCGGTGTGAGATTCGAAGGGATTGGGAGGCTTGCCGGTGCACCGGGAATCCTGCCGCCTGAGAATCCTTCTCCGTGGCACCCGATGCAACCTATGGCCAGGAACTCTCCATAGGCGGCCGTCGGCTCTGGGGCCGGGGCCGAATCTCGCGGTGGAGCGTCTTCTGCGGCGCGGGCACTCTGCAGCTCCATCATGCCGAACTGACTGAGCACTTTCCCCAGTGGCCCAATGGTGGTTGCTTCGAGGGTTTTGGCAACCGGCGGGACAGTCCTCAGGTAGGAGACCACGGCCAATAAATCCGAGTCGGGCCACCAAGCATGTTCTGGGGTCGGCATGAACATGAGAGTTTGGTTATCCCGGCCTATCCCATACCGAATGGCTCTCGCCAGTTCGCCGTCGCTGTAGTCTCTGCCGATGCCTCCTGCCCCGTTAGTCAGATTCGGCCCAATCATTTTCCCTATCGGTCCCAAGTCCTCGATGAGTCGCCCCGATAGATCGGTTCCATGGCAGGCAAAGCATCCCCCGAAAGAGGCTGCGATGTGCTCGCCACGGGCGATTACAGTCGAGTCGGTGCTCGCGACGAGGTCGAGAGGCGCGACATCGTAGGAGGCCTCAGCCGCGCGACCAAAGGCGAAGAGCTGATAAGCAACAATAGCGAGGAGCAAGACGATCAGGGCCAACACGCCGCCGGCAAGGCCCTTCAGGACGGGTTTCCAGTTCATCGTCGGAGAGGGAGCTGTTCGGGTCTCGAGTTACCAAGCGGTGGCCAATCTACAAAATACCCGACGCCTCAGTCCCCCGACGACACATCCTGAGAGCGAGCCCAAAACCTCACAACCCCAAGTCCTCCAGGTAGTCCGCGCCCCGGCCTTTGATGCGTTCGTCCCAGTGCTGCATCCAGGACGCACCGTCGCGCTCAAGCCGCCCCCAATCTACCTCCATAGCCGTCAACGGGCGGGCCATCCACTCGGGTAGGCGATCCGCGGCGATGTCCTCCCGAACGGGGATGCGGAAGTACGCTTCAGCCTGTCGCACCAACGCGGAATCCGAGGTTACGAACTCGTAGAAATCACGCGCCGCCTCTTGCGCCGGCCCGCCTCGAACCAGCGCGATGCAGTCGTTCAAAATAGGTGTGCCGCTGGTGGGCAGACTGAATCCGAATGGATAATTGTTTAGCTGCGACTGGATCTGGGTGTCAGGCAAATTCCACAGGGAGACATCACCTTCCTCTCGTGCAATCTTGAGGTACAACTGTGTCGGATCGGCGGTGTACGTCTTCGTATTCATGTCCAGGCGCGCCAGCCAGGCGAATCCTTCTTCGACCGTCGGCTGCCGCATGATGAGGGCTCCCCAGATCGTCCTCATGGTACTGGAGGCCAGAGGGTATCGGATGATGATTCGATCCTCCCACTCCGGGGCCAGCAGATCATCCCAATCCAGCGGTCGCTCTCCTTCGGGAACCGTACGAGTATTGAACAGGATTACTTCAGGCGTCCGATAGGTCGCGTACCACCCATGATCGGACCCGTAGGCCCCGGCAGGAACAGAATCAGCCCACGACGGGCGATATGGGGCCAGAAGTCCCTCGGCAGACGCCTTAGAAAACGTCGGACTGTCTCCACCCCACCAGACGCTGGCCTGGGGATTGACGGCTTCGGTCCGGACACGATCGTACACGTCTTGCCCGCCCATGTCAATCCATCGGACATCAATCTCCGGATACACGGCCTCGAAGGCGCGTTCGAACTCGCCGAGCATTTCTTTGCCGTGCGGAGAGTAGATCACGAGGCGCTGGCGGGTGTCATTGGAACAGCCAGTCAGTCCCGGAATCAGGAGCGCGAGAAGTAGAACTCGGGGGTTCATTCGATGCGTTGGAGTTTGGCGAATCGGAGCATCAGCTTCTTCTGCCCGATGTCTTTGAAAAACACAACTGCCTTGGCCTGGCCGCCACTTCCCTCTATGGCCAGGACCTTGCCTTCACCGAAAATGCCGTGCTCAACGCGCATCCCTGCTGAAATTTCTCCGGTGTACTCGGTATCGTAGACAATGCGGCGGCCGGTGGGTTTGGGCGCGGTTCGCTTGGGTGCGGCCTCTGGCCCACCACCCCTGCGCGTGTTGCCCTTCTTCTTCTCCGGGACCAGAGAACGACGGTAGTAGAACGGATCCACTTCATCGTAGGCAATCTCACGACCCGACTGGGTCTTGAACCGGTCCTGTCTCGGCGAAAAGGGATGGCCGGCTTCTGTGCGCATGAGGTCGCCGTCCAGTTCATCGATGAATCGACTCCTGACTCCCGACTGCTGCTCTCCGTAGCGGTAGCGGCTTCGGGCAAAGGACAAGTACAGGTTTCTTTCGGCGCGGGTCGCCCCCACATAGAACAGTCGCCGTTCTTCTTCCAGTTCATCGGGGTTCTCCGCCGCCCTCGCCAGCGGAAAGAGGCCTTCCTCCAGACCGGTCACAAAAACGGCCGGGAATTCCAGACCCTTCGACGCGTGCATGGTCATCAGAGTGACCTTGTCATCGAAGTCGTCGCCGCTATCGGCATCCGTCAGTAGAGACACTTCCTGAAGGAAGGAACTCAGGGTATCCGGAGTGTCGGGATTGTCATTGAACTCTCGGACGGCCCCGATCAATTCTTCCAGGTTCTCGCGGCGGACCAGGTTCTCGGGCGTGTGTTCGCGCATCAGGTTGTGTGCCAACCCGGCTTCATTCACGATCCGGCGAGCCAGGTCCCCAGCCAATTCAGTCTCGGCCCCCTCCATGAAGGAGTCCATCATCTTCTTGAATCCGGCCATGGCATTTCGGGCGCGAGATGAAAGGCCCGGGACGCGGTGCAGGCAGTCCAGTGCCTCCCAGCCGGTGATCCCATCCGATTCCGCGAAGTCGAAGAGTAGGCCCTGCGACTTGTCACCGATTCCACGAGTCGGGAAGTTAATGATCCGCCGGAGACTGCCGTTGTCGTACGGGTTGACCACCAGCCGCATATAGCTGATGGCGTCCTTGATTTCCCGCCTCTGGTAGAATGAGATCCCGCCTACAATTCGGTAGGGCACATCTTCCCTCCGGAGGGCTTCCTCGATGGATCGGCTCTGGGAGTTGGTCCGGTAGAGAATGGCCACCTGTTTGTAACGAAGCCCCTGGCGGATGCACAGGTCTCGAATTCGGCGTTCAATCTTCTGCGCTTCGTCACGCTCGGAAAGAGCCTCCATGACGATGACCGGATCGCCATCGGCGTTGTCAGTCCATAGCTCCTTCTTGAGTTGGTTGCGATTCCCCTTGATGATGGCGTCGGCCAGACGAACGATCGTCTTGGTTGACCGATAGTTCTGCTCCAGGCGGACGGTGGTAGCCTCAGGGTAGTCCCGCTGGAAGGAAAGGATATTTCCGATATCGGCTCCCCGGAAGGCATAAATGCTCTGCGCGTCATCCCCCACCACGCACAGGTTTTTGTGCCCCTCGGCCAACATTTTTGCGAGGAGATACTGCGCGTGGTTGGTGTCCTGGTATTCGTCGACGTGGATGTACTTCCAGAAGCCCCGGTATCGTTCAAGGATTTCGGGGTGGTTCCGATAGAGCTCGATCGGCTTCAGCAGCAGGTCGTCGAAGTCCATGGCATTGGATTTCCGTAGCAGTTCTTGGTAGGGCCCATACAGTTTGGCGGCCTTCTCCTGAGCGGGCCCCAGGGCCATTTTTTCGTACTCGGAGGCCCCGACCAGGCGGTTCTTGGCGCTCGAAATCAGCGAGTACATGGAGCGCGGTGTAAACTGCTTGGAGTCGATGTTGTATTGTCCCATCAGCTCGCGCAGCGCGCGCTGGGTATCGTCCGAATCGTAAATCGAAAAATCAGACGTGAACCCGATCGCCTTGCACTCCTTCCGCAGCACACGGGCAAACGTGGAGTGGAATGTTCCGAGGGTCATGCCCCGGGCGTCCTCTTCTCCTACGAGCTTGATGACCCGCAGCCGCATCTCTCTCGCGGCCTTGTTGGTGAAGGTGATGGAGAGAATATCCCGGGAGCGCGCCCGCCGACTGGCCAGGAGGTAGGCGATTCGGTGGGTAAGCGTCCTGGTTTTTCCGGAGCCGGGGCCTGCGATGATGAGAACGGGACCATCGGTGGCCGTAGCGGCTTCGCGCTGTGCGTCGTTTAGTCCGGCGAGAATGTCATCTGCGTTCAGCAGCTGACCGTCAGTCGGCTGGGCATCCGGGTCCGGAAGAAGACGATACTGGTACATCTAGGCTAGGCTAGGCTGGAAACGGAAGCGGTCACGGGGAGGGAAAAGGCCCGGCAGAGCAAACCGACGAAACGAGAAACGAGCGCGTTTCAAGATAAGATCCTGCGGCTACGCGGGAGCGTATATTCGCCTGCCAGGGACGGATTTGGCCCGCTCTTCGGACAACCAACAGAGGGACCGCACATGGACGGGTATTCAGTATTCAGAGGCGTCATCGGGATCACAGTGATCCTGGGAATCGCGCTGGCCGTTTCGAACAACCGTCGCCGGGTCAATTGGCGGATGGTGGGATCTGGTCTCGGCCTTCAGCTGGCACTCGCCATATTCCTGCTCAAAGGGCAGGCCATGGGCGAGGTGTTCGCGCCGCTGGCCTGGCCGAAGGCGTTTTTCGCCTGGGTGAGTTCGTTCTTCGTGATCGTTTTGGAGTTCACGACGGCGGGTGCCCAATTCCTGTTTGGTGATCTCGCGTTGGCGCCGGGCACCGACGGCAGCATGGGGTTTTTCTTTGCGTTCCAGGTCTTGCCGACGATCGTTTTCTTCGGCTCGCTGATGGCGCTTCTCTACCATCTCGGTGTGATGCAGCGCGTCGTCCAAGGCATGGCGTGGGCGGTGAGTCGTTTCCTGGGCACGAGCGGGGCGGAGTCGTTGTCCGTAACCGCAAACATCTTCGTGGGTCAGACTGAGGCCCCTCTGGTAATTCGGCCCTACCTGGAGAAAATGACCTACTCCGAACTCATGGCCATCATGGTCGGAGGCATGGCGACGATCGCCGGCGGGGTGATGGCTGCATACATCCAGATGCTTGGCGATCCGTATGCGGTAGCCAACGGCCTGGAGCTGGCCGTGGGCCGACTCATTTTTGCAGAGCATCTTCTCGGCGCAAGCGTGATGGCGGCTCCTGCGGCGCTGATCTTGGCCAAAATCATCATCCCGGAGACCGAAGAACCGGAAACCGCGGGGATGGTGAAAATTAACAGCGAGAAGTCGGCCACGAATTCTATCGACGCCATTGCTTCCGGAGCGATGGACGGGCTGAAGCTGGCCCTCAACGTCGGCGGAATGCTCATCGCGTTCCTGGCCATGATTGCGATGGTCAATTTCTTTCTGGGCTGGGGCGCTGGACTCTTCGGCGCAGAGCTGACATTGCAGCAGCTCCTGGGATGGACCGTGGCGCCAGTCGCCTGGCTGATCGGTGTGCCCTGGGCCGATGCCGTCACGTTCGGTTCCCTTCTGGGGACGAAGGTGATCGTCAACGAGTTCTTGGCGTTCCTGGATCTTTCCACGGCCATCGGCGCCGGCCTTCTCGGGCCCAAGGCCACTCTCATGGCCACCTTCGCCCTCTGTGGGTTCGCCAATCTGTCCTCCATCGCGATTCAGATTGGCGGAATCGGTCCGCTGGCTCCCTCACGGACCGGGGAGTTGGCTGCGTTGGGGCTACGCGCTGTTCTCGCAGGCACGCTCGCAAACATGATGACGGCAACCATCGCCGGCGCCTTGGTGGGATAGATGGGCTTCGTAGATCATTTGGCTTGTACGCGATGTGGGCACCGGGTGTCTGCAGAAGAATTGCACACGGTGTGCCCGCGGGAAGGGAGCCCTTACGAGATGATATTGGATCTGGACAAGCTGCGAGCTTCGTTTCCGGGCCGGTCATGGCTCGACGCTGGTCGGCCGGATATGTGGCGATATGGTGCTCTCCTGCCCGTCTCTCCATCGGACCTGCCCTCGGTGGGTTGGACTCCTCTCTTGCCCTGGGCCGCGTCGGGAATCGAACTCTACGTGAAGGATGAGGGCCAGCGCCACGAAGGTTGGGGATGGAACGCGTCGGGGAGCTTCAAGGACCGTGGGATGGCCATGACCGTGGCCATGGCCCGAGCGTTGGGGGTCAAGCGCCTGGCCGTTCCGACTCAGGGAAACGCCGGTGACTCGTTGGTGCGATTCGCGAGTGCGCTCGGTATGAAGGTGGCCGTTTCCATGCCGGCGACGACTCCAACTCCCATTCGCCAGCGAATCATGGAGGCCGCGGAGAACGACCCGAACGTCGATGCCTATCTGTCAGAAGGCACTATCCGGGAGGCCTCCCGACTACTTAAAGAGCAGCTAGCCGGGGAAGACTGGTTCTTTGTGTCCACATTTGCGGAACCCGGATGGCGAATCGAGGGCAAGAAGACTCTGGGTCTGGAGATCGCCGAACAGCTCTCCTGGACGCTGCCGGACGCGATCGTTTATCCGACCGGAGGCGGAACGGGTATTCTGGGCATGTGGAAGGCTTTCAAAGAACTGAAAACCTTGGGAGCGGTGACCGGACGCCTTCCGCGCATGATCGCTATCCAATCCGAAGCTACCCCTCCTCTGGTTGATGCGATGATGGCCGGCTCCTCAGACTCCAAGCCTGGCCAGCCTGGTGAGACCGTCGCCGTGGGGCTAAACGTGCCTTACGGGATTGGTCATTTCAAGGTGCTAGAGATTCTCCGAGAGAGCGGTGGGGGCGCTTTGGCGGTTCCAGAGGGAGACATCGGCCGGCTTTCAAGGGAACTTGCTCCACGCGGAATCGGCCCAGAGGGCGCCGCCTGCATCGCATCACTGACCGCTCTTCGTGATCGGGGCCTGATAAAGGAGTCCGAACGGGTCGTGGTGGTCAATACATGCGGCCCCGAAAAATACGCGGCCCCAATCAGCCCGGAAACCGAATCTTGAAGCGTGCCCAGGACTCGATAGCAACGGATTTCTGACCCTTCAGGAGATAGGCGGGCTGCCACCTCATTCGAGTGGTGGCCACCAAGGCCAGACGGTCAAGTACCGGATGAACGGATGCCAGGCGCTCTATGGCAATGGGCTCACCGGACGCGGAAACGAACACCTGGAACAGTGTTGACCGGCCGGCTGCCAGCGCCGCAAGTGAATCGGGAATCTGAAACGGAATGTCGACGCCCAATTTCAGGCGAGGCCTTGGCTCGTGAAAATGCCTATAGATGGCTCGGTAGCCCTCCCTCTTGAACCTGGCTACGGCCTCAGCGGCGTCAGTGGAGGGATTGGCTCTCCTTATTTTTGGAGCCACATACTGATCGAAAAGCGAATCTACGACTTCGGGCCGGTTGCGGAATAGGGGGAGCAGGCTCTGCTTTACATATCGTATGATCCGCTGCTCCCCGATCTGGGACTGGGCGGAGAGCGAAACCGTGGCGTCGTAGATGATAGGCTCCAGCTGGACTCCCATCGACTCCAGCGTTTCCAGATCGCGAAAGGTGAACGCGGTGTCGGTCCCGGCGAACCACCATCGGTCCCGGCTGTCGGACTCCCACCCCTGTGGTAGCTGGAGTCCCGGGTCCTGCGTTGGCGCGCACCCGACGACGAACATGGCCCAGGCCAGCGCAAGGAGGTACAGGAGTCGCTTCATTTAGACCCAGGCGGGAGGAAAAGACGCGGTCGTTCGGAACGGGGGGGGAGAAATGGACCCTCAGAACGAGATAAAGTTGCAGATCCTGGGCCGATCAGGTCTCAGCAACATCGGGACCAGGTTTGTCTGCCATGCGAACGAAGAAACGGCGACGGTCCATCGCGACCACCCGGACACTACTTCCGGCGGCAATAAATTCGCCCTCGGTAACTACTTCGATACGGGTCCCATCAATCTCGACGATGCCTGTCGGACGCAGTGGCGTGATGGCCATTCCACACTGGCCGAGGCACCGCGACCTCTGCTCGCTTTCCTTGGGTGTATCTCCCGCGCCGCGCTTCAAGGACGCCGACAGTACAAACTTCTCCCACGCACCGGATCGCCACATACCCCAAAACATCAGCGCCGTGATCCCAGAGGATCCCACAAGTGCCAGCGCCCCTGCAGCGGGGCCCGATTCGGTGAATGAGTAGGCGATCGCGAACACGATGAGCACCAGTCCCAGAATGCCGAAGATGTTGATTCCGGGGATCAGGTATACCTCTACCACGATGAGTGAGAGTCCGAGGACCACCAGTACTATGGGTATGAGTATTTCCACGATTTACATGGCCCACGGGGATCCGAGGGGTCAGCTGAGTCTACGGTTCAGGAGGGCAATGTTGCACGAACTTCCACCCGACTTCCACGGACATCCACGACTCTTATCGCCGTTCCGGCGTCGATGAATTCGCCGGCAGTCACAACATCGACTCTCTCATCATCGATAATCGCCGCCCCGGCAGGCCGCAGGGTGGTCAGCGCTTTCCCGATCTTGCCGAGGAGCTCACTGTGTGTCGTCGCTGCTGTGAATCCGAAACCGCTCCCGAGTTCAAGAGAAAGCACCAGTTCGCCGAACCGCGACGACCGTGGCACAATCCTGCCGAGCGCGAACAACATCGACACGAACAGGACCATGGTGATGGCCAGGGTCCAAATGGCGCTCCCGACGATCTGCAGGCTGGGAAAGTCCAATCCCACGTTGCCGACTAGTGACACTCCGAGTGAGAACACCACCAGCACCAGCCCGGAAAGTCCGGCAATTCCGAATCCGGGGAAGACATATATCTCGGCCACCAGGAGGCCAATCCCTATGACAAACAGCAAGAGCTCCCAGGACTCAGCGAGCCCCAGTAGGTAATGCGGACCAAAAAACAGTGCGGCACCGATGACTGACATGAGTCCCGGGAAGCCGACTCCTGGACTCTGCAATTCGAAGTACAGACCGCCCAGCATCATGAGCATGAGGATGGACTGGACAACCGGCGACCCAAAGAAGCGGAGCGCGGATTCCATACGCGTGGCACTATGGTAGACCAGGCGATCGTCGGTTACCTCGAGCGCTTCGGTGAGGCGGGAAAAATTGTCTAGAATGGCATCGGCCACTCCCAACTCTTTGGCCTCTCGGGCAGAAAGTGTTAGAACCTGACCGGCCTCGGATACACCGGGCACCACCAAGCTCTCGTCAACCATGGCCTCGGCAATCAACGGATCGCGCCCGTTGGCTTCGGCGGTGGCCCGCATCAGACCTCGCATGTAGCTCTGGTACTTGTCAGGGGCGGCCTCCCCTCCAACGCCCTCAACCACGGTCGCTGCTCCGATCGAGGAGCCCGGAACCATGACGATCTTG
>CAYXSE010000013.1:0-3835 GCA_964466675.1 uncultured Rhodothermales bacterium
CGTGTCGGGGCTTCCGACAACCTGGCGGCAGGAGAATCCACATTCCTGGTGGAGATGAACGAGACGGCGTACATTCTCAATAATGCCAGCCGGCAATCGCTGATTCTGCTTGACGAAGTGGGCAGGGGGACGAGCACTTTCGATGGTCTTTCCATCGCCTGGGCTTTGGTGGAATACCTTCACGAAACGCCGGCCGTTGCGGCCCGAACGCTCTTCGCCACCCACTATCATGAGCTCAACGAATTGGCGGCGACGCACTCAAGAATCCGCAACTTCAGGGTGCAGGTTCAGGAGCACGATGGCCGGGTGATATTCCTGCGGCGGCTCATCGCCGGCGGTGCAGACCACTCCTATGGCATCGAGGTGGCCCGAATGGCGGGGCTCCCACAACCGGTGATCAAAAGGGCCAAAGAGGTGCTCTCTTTCCTGGAAAGTCAGCAGCTGGCCGTCTGGCCTGCGGGACCGGGTGAGGGGCGGGCGTCACGAGAAGAAGGTCCGGTTACTGTCAGCGAGCCTCCGGCCGTCAGCCTCTCCCAAATGTCACTATTTGGGGTCGATCCGGCCCATGACGAGGTGATTGAGGTGTTGCGGGAGATCAAGACAGACCAAATCACCCCCATGGAGGCGCTGCTGTTGTTGTCGGAGCTCAAATCGAAACTGAACTCCTGATTACCCTCAATTCACATGCTGCATCCCTTCTTGGGGCTCATGCCCACCATTCACGAATCGGCCTTCGTTGCTCCCTCGGCAGATATTCTGGGGGATGTCGTTCTCGGTGAGGAGTGCAGTGCGTGGTTCAATGTGAGCATTCGTGGCGACGTGAACTGGATTCGAATCGGGGATCGGACGAACATCCAGGATAATGCGGTGATACACGTGACGAACAGAACCGCCCCGACCACCATCGGGGATGACGTGACGATTGGTCACAGCGCGGTCGTCCACGGGTGCAGAATTCGCGATCGAGTTCTGGTTGGAATCGGCGCAATCGTGTTGGATCACGCGGACATTGGTACCGATACCCTGATCGGTGCGAACGCGCTGGTGACCGGAGGAGTCAAGATTCCGCCCCGATCCTTGGTATTGGGAAGCCCGGCCAAGGTAGTCCGGCCCCTGACCGACGAGGAGGTTGCCAAGGTGGCCGCTCATGCCGCGCATTATGTGCACTACTCCCGGGTAATGCGGGGAGATGTCAGGCCTGAGGAGAATCCCTTCTATGACCTCGATTCGGCGCCGTAGAGGGCGTCCGGTCACCCACGCTCCGGTTCTTCCAACGGGTCGTGCGGGAGAAGAGAATGGAGATCGGGACGAGAACTACGTACAGGGTCAATAGGACGTCGTGGACGGGGATCCAAGCCTTGGGCAGCGAGATGCCCAGCCTCCGTTCGGCGGATACGAGAATTCCAGCTGTAGTGGCCCAGCGAGCGAGGATCAGTCCGACCCCCAAAACAGGAGCGAGAAAGACGATTGCGATCGGCGCCGCGAAAGCGAGGAGAGAGCCAATCACAATCAGACGATTGGTCATGCTCCCGTCGAGTCCGCCGATGGCCCATCTTCGCCGTTGGCGAAAGGCCTCCGCCAGTGAGTCGGTCGGTTCGGTCCAGTTCAGCAGCTCCGGAGCCATGCGCAACTCGACCCGGTGGTGCTCACCGATCGATCTGAAGACGGCATAGTCCTCGGTGACGCTTCTGGCCGCAGCCTTGAAGCCACCGACTGTCCTCAGGGGACCTCGGCGAATGGCCATGTTGTTGCCCATCGCGGTCACCGGCCGGCCGCTTTCGGACAATGCGGCGCTTGTAGACAACAGAAGGGCCCAGTCCAGCGCCTCGAGCTTGCCTGTCGTAGACGAGGGAATCACCATGGTGGCTCCAGCCAGCGCCGCCAGTTCGTCATGTTCCACCATGGCGACCATGGATGCGGCCCACCCCGCGGGAGGACGGCAGTCCGCGTCTGTTGTCAAGATGATCTCTTCTGATGTCAATCCTACAGCGTCGGCCAGGGCCATGGCCTTGCTCGGCCCGCCTGAGATCACAGAGAGGCGCCCCTCGGATTCGGGAACCAGCGAGACCACGACCTCCGAGGTGGCATCTTCGGAGTGGTCATCGATCACCACGACCCTCAATGGTACCGTCTGATCCAGGAGGGCGTTCAGGCAGTCGCCGATGGACGCTTCTTCGTTCCGGGCGGCCACCAGGCAGACGACCTTGCCAGCCGCCTCTCTCCGTGCCTCCTCCGGGTCTGGCTCGGGGGCGCCATCCTGAGCAGGTTGCTGCTGGGCGCCGGCCCAGCCTGGTGTCCGACGAATGGTCCAGGCGACCCACAACCCCAACAGGAGATGCGCCAGGGCGGGAATTGCCAGCGCCGCAATCAACGGATCGCGGAGTACCAGTGCGACAGATCCTGCCGGACACGAAAAGCGGTAGTGACGAATCCTTCGGCCGAGAAACCGAGCGTCACCTGAATCGGCGTGTTCCCGTCCCGGAGAGACAAGAGCTGCCAACCTAGCCCGAAAGTGGGCTCCAGGGGAACGTTTCCATCGAAATTCTCCCGATTTGGCGCAAGAGCAATGCTGGGCGAGAATTGCTCGAACAAGTCGTCGTAGACCTGGGAAACGGTTAGCGCGGCAACACCCTGAATCACATGACTACGAAGGATCGAAACCAGTGGCCACAGATAGGTCGCCCCGAGGACGAGTCGGTCATTGCCGTAGAATCGGAAACGGTCCCACCCGGGAGCGAGTCGGTCATCCAACCTGGGCTGGAGGAAGTAGGGCAGGAACTCCGTTCTCCAAAGGGTCCTGTCCAGAGACGCCCGAAACGCGAGTCGTCTCGCAGGAGTGAACTCGATGGACTGCTGCAAGAGGAAGCCGCCGACGGTCTGGCCAATCGATGATCCATAGGATCTCCGGGTCAGATGGAATTGCACGCTGGCTCCAGATTTCGATGTCCATCCTGTGTCCATGCCGAGATCGAAACCGGCAAGCCGGCCACTGGCGGTGAGCTTGTTGAGGTGCGTTATGGCATCGCCACCATCCGGCGCGCCCCTTGCCGGCTGGAAAGAAGCGAGCTTGCCTATTCGGAACAGGGCCCTCGGTTGAATCCAGAGCCCAGTCTCAGAAACAAACCGTCCTCGAATCTCAGACCGCATCTCGTTGCGCTTAAGAATCAGTTCTTCGGACCTGGCAGCGGATGGGCCCAAGCCGTAGTACCGTTCGCGAAGGTTTCGGAAACCAAAAAGCGAAACCACGACTCCCGACTCGGTGCCGCCGGGGCGCGCCGATGCCCAGTCCAGCTCGATGGACTGCCGATACTGCTGAGCCCGAATTCGAAGGCGTCCGTGGTCATCAGGAATCACCGCATGACGAAGATTCCATCCGACACCCGCCCCAAAACCGTTCGTAGGCGAATAGAAGGCACTCGGCAATGGCACCGGCATCCAATCC
Organism: uncultured Rhodothermales bacterium; assembly: GCA_964466675.1. Taxonomy (GTDB): domain Bacteria; phylum Bacteroidota; class Rhodothermia; order Rhodothermales; family UBA10348; genus CAYXSE01. The sequence continues at coordinate 3,443 of CAYXSE010000013.1, forward strand.
CGTTCCGATGAACCCTGCGCCGAGACTCCCAATACGCCGAACAGCGAAAGCAGGACGAATTCGAGAAGCAGGATCGGTCTGGAGACAATCAACGACGAGGAGGTGGATGGTGTGCCCTATTTTACCGCGGAAAGAACTCAGGATCCCCAAGAAAATGAAAGTTCTCGTGGTTGGAAGCGGCGGTCGGGAGCACGCCCTGGCCTGGGCCCTTGCCAGGAGCCCGCTTGAGCCGGAGCTGTTCGTCGCACCCGGTAATCCGGGCACTTCGGCGCTCGCCAAGAACGTCCCGATCGCCCCGGATCAGATCGAGGCTCTGGTAGCCTTCGCGTTGCGCGAGGGCATCGAACTATGTGTGATCGGGCCCGAGATGCCCTTGGTTCTGGGCTTGGCCGT
>CAYXSE010000013.1:3870-12677 GCA_964466675.1 uncultured Rhodothermales bacterium
CGGACGCCGGAATTGGGGTCGTCGGGCCGACGGCCGGGGCGGCGCGACTGGAGGGGAGCAAGGCCTTCGCCAAGGCATTCATGGATCGGCATGGCATCCCGACAGCGGCGTACCGGACCTTCAACAAAGAAGAGTTGGAGGCCGCCAAACGGTACGTGCTTGTGCAAGGAGCTCCCATCGTCGTGAAGGCGAGCGGGCTGGCCGCGGGAAAGGGAGCCATTGTCTGCGAGACCGAGGAAGATGCGCTGGCGGCGCTAGACCAGATTCTGAAAGCGGACGCGTTTGGCGAAGCCGGCCAGGAAGTGGTCATCGAAGAGTTCATGGAGGGCGAAGAGGCTAGTGTGTTTGCTCTTTGTGACGGCAAAGACTACGTCATTTTCCCTTCTGCCCAGGACCACAAGAAAATTGGGGAGGGCGATACGGGGCCGAACACGGGAGGCATGGGGGCCTACAGTCCCGCGCCGGTAGCCACACCGGAATTACTGGCCCGTACCTGCCGGGAAATAATTGAGCCAACCCTCTCTGGAATGGCTGCGGAGGGAAGCCCCTTCAGTGGTATCCTTTACGTGGGTCTCATGATAGGCCCGGACGGCGGCCCGCGTGTTGTGGAGTTCAATTGCCGGTTTGGAGATCCGGAGACCCAGGCGCTGATGCTCATGCTGGATTCAGATTTGTTGGTGACATTCCTGGCCGCGGCCGAGGGGCGGCTAGCCCAGACCGAATTGGTGATGTCATCCGGGGCGGCGGCGTGTGTCGTCATCGCCTCAGAGGGCTATCCGGGTTCTTCCCCGATGGGCCGAGAGATATGGGGGCTCCGAGACGCGGCCGAGTCTCCGGGAGTCGAGGTGTTTCACTCCGGGACATCGGCTGGCGGGCCAGACGGGGACCGGATCCAGACCGCGGGTGGGAGGGTCCTTGGCGTCACGGCCGTGGGCGCCGACCTCGCCGAGGCGCTGGATCGGACGTACAAAGCGGCAGGGCTCATCACGTTCGATGGCATGCAGTACCGTCGAGATATCGGGCAAAAAGGGCTGGAGCGCCTCGCCGTGTCATGACGGGTACCCTGACCATGTTGCTGTTTCTGCAGTTGGCCGCTAGCCCGGCGGGCGGTGCGGAACTATTGGGCCAATTCCGGGACGCCCGCTCCGTTTCTGTGGCTCCGGACGGATCAATTTTCGTCGTTGAGTTTGGGCGACAGCGGGTGGTCCGAATCGATCCGCCTGGCACACTGGGAATATCGGCTGCCCTCCCTGTAGCCGTGGATGCGTCCAGGGGGCTCACCTTACTGGTGGCAGACGCCGCGTCTGGATCGATTGATCGGGTGGGGCGGGACGGGAATCTCATCCTGCGGATGGCAGTCCCGGCCGACGCGGATCAGGCCTTCGTGTATGACCCTGGGTTCCAGGAGTCGGACTCGCAGCTTGGAGAAGCGTCGAGGGGGATACCGGTCGACGTGTTGGAGCTGCCTTCGGGCTGGGTAGCGGCGGTGGAAGAGCACCAAGGCGCCGTGCTGTTGTGGGACGAATCTGGGAGACCGGTTCGATCCGTGAGCACAGTCGAAAGCCAGCCCCTTGAGCCGTCGAGGATCGCGGTCTATGGGGAAGGGGTGCTGGTGCTCAGGAGTGGATCCCTGAGACTGGTGCAATTGGATCAGTTTGGGACGTTCGCTGGTTTCGCAGCGGCCCTTCCAGATGTCGTGAGCGCGCTCACCTCTTCGGAAAACGGAGCCTGGGTCATGGCCGGGGAGACGTTGTTCGAACTGGATTTAGACGGGACGGTGGGTGCCGGCCTCGTTACGGGGATCGAGAACGCTGTGGATCTGGCGGTGGCCGGATCGGACCTTCTCGTTCTGACGGCTACCGAGCTCCATCGAGTGAGTCTGCACCGGCGATAAGGCTCTGAATGGCCGCCTCCTTCCGTTGGAGCCTACCTGCGGAGGCGTGGAGACTGCCTTCGGCCGCGCGGTCGGAGCATTCAGCGGGTCCCAGGGAGCACCGTTCACAGGTTGCACCGACCACCTCCGTTGGAATCGCTGGGTCGTCCACGAAGTTCACCACGCTACGGAGGGCATCGTTGACACGAAAGCCAAGGTTTACGCAAGAATAGGCGACGCTGGATAGCTGGAGCGGGCGAGCCAGCGAGAAGACCAGGAACTCCTCCCCACCCGGATGAAACCGGGACTTCTGGATGTGCACCTGCGTGCGGCCACCCTCCGAGTCCAGGCCCTTGAGAAGGCGCATGCCGCCCCACTTGCGGCAATAATGCTCATCAAGCCAGAATGCTTGTGGAAGGGGAACGTCAGAGCGATTGAAGACCTTGGTGAGCTGCGTAGAACCAGACCGGGCGTCGTAGTTCAACCGAAGGAAGAAGAATTCCTGGAGTCCGAGGAGACGGGGAAGAAGCTGTCCCAGACGGTAGAAGAACATCTCTGGCGTTGCCGAGAACTTGTCCAACAATCCCAGGAATGACTGCGTGGACCATCTCTTCGCGGAGAAGAAGCTGGTCATCGCTTCCACGACTTCGTCTCTGTCGATGAGTACGGCACCCGCGAAGTAGGACGCCTTGAAATTATTTAGTACCTGTTCGAAGGAACTCACTTTGAGCCATGACGAAGTCGTCGCCCTTTCTCCCAGGCCCATCGCGTGGTACCCCAGCTCTCTCCCGAACACGAAGGCCCGCTGAACGGGGAGGAGGTGTTCGTTCAGAAATAGCGTGGGCGGCGGACCGAGGGCCAATATCGATCTCAGGTCCCGGATTTCCGGCTGTTTTGCCAGACTGGAGTTGTTGATGGTGTATCCGTGCACCCGGCGGAGAGTGCGCTCCAGCGCCAATGCCGCGTCCGCCGCCAACGATTTATGCCCGACCTGATCACGGAAGGCACTGGCGGCGTCCTCGATGTCGACGAAGTAATTGTCGTGCATCAATTGATAGGACCGGAGCGCGGCAAAGAGGAAGTGCTCCACCCGCATGTCATACATCTGTCCAATCTCAAGAAACGTTCGAACCAGTGCGCCCGCTCGTGACGGGTCTTCCGAGAAGAGGCTGAAGAGGTCCTGGGTCTGAAGGCCGAACACCTCGAACGGGAACTCGGAAAAGAAGGGCGACTTGAGGGTCTCGGTGACCGGGTTCAGATCCTCGTGAACCCTGGCAGAGACGAGTTCATCGTAGGAGACCTCAAGAGCGGTCGCAAGACCGAGCAGTTTGTCCGGCTTGGGATACTTCTTTCCCTTCTCAATCTCGCTCAGGTACGAAATCGAGAGGCCCGAGGCGCTCGCCAACGTCTTGAGCGAGAAGCCTCTCGCTTGGCGCAGGGTCTTCACCTTTAGCCCAAGAATGAATCGCAAATTTTCGCTACTTATGCCCATGGAGCGCCGGTATTTCGCTGGTAGCGAAATAATAATACATTGGCGCGAAAGAAGTGTGCGAGCGTAATTTCGCTTCCCAGAATTACGCTTGGTAGATTGTTACTATAGTTCGCTCGACTAAGGTCTGGTGTTTGCTCCTCACCAGGCATCCTCCCATCACGCTGAGAAAGATGCGCGTAGCGTTATTTGGCCCTCCGGGCGCAGGCAAAGGGACCCAGGCGGCGATTCTCGCATCGCGCTATGACCTGGCGACGATTGCCACAGGCAATCTCATCAGAGAGGCCATGGACAAGGGCAATGCACTGGGGAAAGAGGCCGAGCGGTATGTGCTGAGGGGGCAGTTGGTGCCGGGCGAGGTCGTTCGCCGACTCGCCGACTCGGCGATTGTCGACGCTGGCTACGACCGATTCATTCTTGATGGTTATCCGCGCACGATCGAGCAGGGAGAATGGCTCAACAGGTTTCTGGCCTCTCGTGATGCCAAGCTTCAGGCGGCCATTTTCCTGAAAGTCCCGGATGAGGTCATCATAGCGCGCCTATCCAAGCGCCGCATCAACCGGATCACTGGTGAGAGCTATCACCTTGATTTCCGTCCTCCCCCAGAAGACTTGCCGCCGGGGGATTTGATTCAGCGGACGGACGATAGGCCGGAGGCGATTGCCACTCGCTTGGAGGGATACAGAGAAGACACCAAGCCGCTTAAGGCTTTCTTCGACGCCAAGGGAATTTTCAAGACCGTGAATGGGGCTTGTTCGGTCGACACGGTCCACGAGCGTATCATGGAGCAGTTGAACATGTCGGAAGTTTCGTTCCAAAAATAGCCTGTAGGGTCTCCCTGATCGGTCCCCAGTCGTCCCATCTATGTCTTTTGCAGATCGAGTATCGCGGACGCAGGTCGGACCGGTGGAACTTGGAGTTCTGAATACCGGAGTCAAAGATGTGGTCACGGTCCATGGCTCCATCGATACCTGGCCCGATTTTCCAAGCGGAGGCGAACTCATACAAGAATGGGCGGTGCGGACTCTGGACAAGGGGACTCTGAGTCAGGATCGATTCGAACTCGGCGATCGACTCGAAAACTTGGGAGCCAGGATCTCTTATTCCAGTGCTGGATCGAGGATTCGCTTTTCGGCGAGGATGCTTCGTCCAGATGTTAATACGGTTCTGGGGCTCTTGTTCGAGCAAATCCGAGAGCCCGCGTTCGACGCATCAGAGTTGGCTAAATCCCACGACAGGATTGTCGCAGCTCTTCAGAGGAGCAAGTCCGAGGGAGGCTACAGGGCTGATGTGGCACTCGCGAAGGCGGTCTTTCCCGGTGACCATCCGAACGCCATGATTGATCCGGACGCAGAGTTGAGCCAATTGTCTGGGATCCAGCAGGATGAGGTCGCGGCGTTCCATCGCGACGTGATTCTTCGTCGTCCCATTCGGCTAGCCATCGTTGGAGATGTGGACCAGACCACTTGTCGCACCGCGGTCGAGGCTGCGACTGAACGTTGGGGCGCCGTCGCCGAGGCCAAGCCTGACATAGCCGTACAACCGCTGTCCAAGCCCGGTGAGGCCCGTGTCGAAATCGCCGACCGGGACAACCTGGAGGTGAGGTGGGGGCACTCGATGGCACTGTTGCGCGGAGACGATGCGTTCCTGCCCAGCTACATGGCAAATTTCATCATTGGTGGCAATTTTTCAGCCCGCCTAATGAACATTGTGCGCGATGAGCTCGGGCTTACCTACGGCGTTGGTGCGGGCCTGAGTGGCGTGCACCGGCACTATTCCGGAATGTGGCAGGTACACATCACGCTGTCTCGGGAAAACCTGGCGGAGGGAATCGAGGCCACGACCAAGGTGGTGCGAGATTACGTCGCCTCGGGAGCCTCCGCAACAGAGTTGTCCACCACGATCGACACGATTGCCGGGAGCTACCAGGTGCGCCTGGCCACGACGGGCGGGCTGGCATCTGCCATCCTCCAGCAAATGGAAGAAGGACGGTCGATGAGTTATCTCGACGAGTATCCTTCCCGGGTCCGGGGTACGACCCTGGAAGCCGTCAACGGCGCCTTAGGCGACTATTTCGAACCGAACAGGCTATTTATGGCTGTGGCTGGCACGATGCCGGGAGAGCAGGCGGTGTCGCGCCTGCCCTGACAGCGTGTCTCAATAGTCGCTGGGCATCATAATGGCGAGGACGATGTAGACCATCAGCCCGGGGAAACCCGCCAGCAGAAAGGACAAAAGCACATACCCCACCCTGACCAACACAGGATCGAGGTTGAAATAGGAGGCGAGTCCTCCGCATACGCCGGCTAAGACTTTGTCGCTCGACGACTTGGTAAGTTTTCCGCGGCTCATTTCAACTGTCCCGAATGATGGTAATTCTCTCCTCGAAGGTGGGCTTGTCTGGATTGGGCATCACAAATGCCAGCAGCATGTAGGCCAAAAAGAAGGGGCCTCCCGATGCTATCGTACCAATGACAAACCCGATTCGAACGAGTGTTGGATCGATATTGAAGTATTCTGCGATTCCGCCGGCGACGCCAGCCAATTTTTTGTCCTTGGACTTGCGCAGCTTGCCGCGTCCTTCGTCACTCAGCTTCTTGGCAGCCTTGGAATGTGACTTGGACTCCATGCGAGAGGTTGCTCGTTCTTCGCTGCGCTCCCTCCTGGACAGCTTCCGCTTCTTTTGCTTACGGCCCGGCCGCCAGGACAACACGCCGAAGCCGAGCAAAATGATCAAGATGCCGGCCAGCCAGGGCAGCATTCCCGCCAGCACACTCAGGTCTACTCCCGGCCAAAATCCGATTTGCTGGAACATGTAGACGATGCCGACCAGTATCAGCGAAAACCCAGCGAGGGTCGGCAGGTTGAAGAACCCATCCGGCTCCGTGTCCTCGTCTGTGAAGAGAATGTCCTCGAGTTCCTCTTCGGACAAACTCTCCAGGTCCATCTGTTCTTCCTCGAACAGAAGCGGATCGATACGATCCTCCGTGGCTTGCCTTGATCTGCGTCTGGTTCTGGATGCCATCTCTTGTGCGCCTTCTGAAGCCTGCAATCCTCGCAGGCGATGGTACGTTACGATCCGAGCTCTCGCATGTTACGCACGAACGCGCTCTGGGATCATCTCCTGGTGTGTGACCACGCAGGAGACCCGTTGGTCATGGGGTTCACACGGGAGGTGATCTGTGAGTTGAGACGAAAAGACAGGGCAGATGGTCGGCACGCACAGGGCACCCAGGAGCTCGTCGTAATAACCGAACCCATGTCCGAGGCGGTGTCCGCTTCGGTCCACCGCTAGTGCCGGAACCAGGACGACTTCAGGGCGGGTGAGCGGAAGAAGTGGCCCGCTAGGCTCCAGAATGCCCCATCGATTCTCGGTCAGCGTTGAGTTTCCCCTGAATTCTGCGATGCCAATGCGACTCTGGCCCGGCCGTCGCGTCCGTGAGAAATCCGTCACTACCGGCAGGAGCACCGTTTTGCCCCGAAGCATAAGCAGCCTCAGAAGCGACCGGAAATCCGGCTCGTTGGGGGCGGGGTAGAAAGCCAGAACGAATTGGGCATCAACAATCTCGGTAAGAGTCTCCAGGCGGCGGGTGATACGACCACTTTCCTCATGTCGCAAGGCTCCACCCAGCGCTGTCGTCCGAGACCGGAAGAGCTCCCGGAGGCGTGCTTTTTCTTCGAATTGGGTCAACCTGCCAAGGGGATGAGAGGGAGGATTCGTCAGGCGGTGAAGATAGCGAGGATTGAGTGACAATGGGCTTCCCGGCGTGAAAACGGGACACGGGGACTTGCCCAACAGGCAGACCAGCGCTACTATTGGTGTTCTGCCCAATTTTTTCAGAAACGCCGCCCATGCTCAGTCCTGTGTAGATCTATCCGCCGAGGAAATTTCCTCCGCCGTTGATCAATAGCAGCTACTGATGCCCTCAGCAAGTCCTCTCGAAGATGTTCGATAACCTGACCGACAAGCTCGAAGGAGCTCTAAAATCTCTCAGCGGCCAGGGGAGGATTACTGAACTCAATATCGCGCAGACGATGCGCGAGATCAGGCGAGCGCTCCTGGACGCGGATGTCAACTTTCAGGTTGCCCGTGACTTTACGGAACGTGTCAAGGAGAAGGCTGAAGGATCTGATGTGCTGACGTCAGTTTCGCCCGGGCAACAGATGGTCAAGATCGTCTACGACGAGCTTGTGCATTTCCTGGGTGCTGAACAGGTCGAAGTGGAGCTTGCCGCAACTCCGCCCACCGTAATCTTGGTTGCGGGACTGCAAGGCTCCGGTAAGACGACCTTTTGCGGGAAGCTCGCTACCTATTTCAAGGGAATGGGTCGCTCGCCCATGCTAGCGGCTGCCGACGTATACAGACCGGCGGCGGTGGATCAGCTTAGCGTTCTCGCTAAAGAAGTTGGCGTTCCGGTATTCTCCATCCTTGACGGCGATGCACCCGTTCAGGATGCCGTCCGAGTGGCCCGCGAGGCATTGGTCGCCGCGAGGAAACAGGCCAGAGACATTCTGATCATCGATACCGCGGGCCGGCTCCACGTAGATGATCGCATGATGGAGGAGGTGGAGCAGATCAAGAGTGCGGTCAATCCGCACGAGATCCTGTTTGTGGTTGACGCCATGACGGGACAGGATGCCGTCAATACGGCGGTTGCGTTCAATCAGCGACTGAACTTCGATGGTGTTGTGCTCACCAAGCTGGATGGCGACACTAGGGGAGGAGCGGCTCTTTCGATTCGGACTGTCGTAGAGAAGCCGATCAAATTTGCATCCACCGGGGAAAAGCTGGACGCGCTCACGCCGTTCTACCCGGATCGCATGGCTCAGCGCATCCTGGGCATGGGCGATGTGGTGTCCTTCGTTGAAAAAGCCAAAGAGCAATTCGACGAGGATCAGGCGGACGAACTCCGCGCAAAAATGCGCTCGGAGAAGTTCGACCTCGAGGATTTTCTGGACCAACTGGACAAGATCAAGAAAATGGGCTCGCTTCGCGACCTGGTCGGAATGATTCCCGGCATTGGTCGCAAAGTGGATGAGATTGACGTAGACGATGATGCCTTCAAACATCTGGAAGCCATCATACGGTCAATGACTCCCGACGAGCGCCGCAATCCGGATCTGATCAACGGTAGCCGTCGAAGGCGGATTGCCAAAGGCTCGGGCATGGAGGTCCGAGACGTGAATCAGCTCCTGAAACAGTTCCGCGATATGCGGAAAATGATGAAGACGATGACGAAGCTTATGGGCAAGGGTCGCTCCATAGACCTGGGATCGCTCATGGGCAGGCAGAACTGACTGGATAACGCAAGGGCAATAATCTTAAGGAAGAGAAAAACGTGGTAAAGCTACGCTTACGCAGAATGGGTCGTCACAAAAGGCCCCTTTACGCCGTGGTTGCGGCAGATGCCCGCAGTCCCCGCGACGGTAGGTTCATCGAGGACC
>CAYXSE010000013.1:12687-26501 GCA_964466675.1 uncultured Rhodothermales bacterium
AGCCTCTTCATGAGCCGGCTCTGATCAAACTGCAAAGGGATCGCATCCTTTATTGGCTCGAAGAAGGAGCACAGCCAACGGATACTGTGCGCTCCATCTTCAGCAAGGAGGGCATCATGCTGGCGCTACATATGCGTCGCAAGGGTGCTGAGGCCGAGGCCATCGATGCGGCTGTTGAGGCACACTGTGCCGCGGTAGCCGAGAAGAGGTCGGGCAAGAAGACCACTTCGAAGGATCGCAAGCGGGCCATGCTGGAAGCCGAGAGCAAAGTAGCGGCCACCCAGGATGCAGAGTTGGCCAGACAGCGCGCCGAGGCGGAGGCGAAAGCCAGGAGAGACGCTGAAGAGGCTCAGAAGGCTGCGACCGAAGAGCGGGCTCGTGCCGCAGAGGAGGCCAAGAAGGCCCAGGAGGCAGCCAATGTAGAGGCCGCCGCAGCAGACGCGGCAGCTCCTGAGGCTGAGGCAGCTCCTGAGGCCGCGGCGCCAAAGGAGGAAGCCGCTCCCGAAGCTGAATCAAAGAAAGACTAGCCGGTCGGCGTGCCTAGTCCTCAGTCCACATACCGCATGGTAGGAACGGTAACGCGGCCGCACGGCGTCCGAGGCGGCCTCAAGGTTCGCCCGGAGACGGACGACCCCTACCGATTCGATGCGCTGAAGACGCTCTATCTCGGGGACTCCCCGGAGAGCTCTTCTCCGTATTCGGTTACCTCCGTGAAGTACCAGCCTCAGAAATCCGGAATGGCAATCATTCTGGAGCTGGACGGAGTATCGGACCGTGGAATGGTCAAGGCGCTATCTGGGACCCCGGTTTGGGCCCACGAGCATGACTTGCCGCCCCTTGAAGAAGGGCAGGTATTTCTCAGCGATCTGGTCGGGCTTGCCGTTCGATCCGAAAGCGGCGTGATGCTGGGTAAGGTCGAGGATGTGATGGATTATCCAGCGCATCCGACCCTCTCAGTGCGCAAGAATGACGGCTCGAAGGCGCTTGTCCCTTTCGTCCGACCGCTCATCGTTGAGGTCTCTCTCCCAGAGGGCTATCTGACTGTTCAGGCCGTCGAGGGTCTCCTGGAAGGTGAAGCCCTATCCGAGAGGACGTAGATGGGTATACGAATAGACCTCATAACAGCACTGCCGGATCTGTGCACATCTCCTCTGGAGCAGAGCATCGTCAAGCGAGCCAGGGCGAGTGGACTCGTGGACATTCGGGTTCACGACCTCCGGAAGTTCGCTAGCGGAAAGCACCTGAAGGTGGACGACTATCCGTTTGGCGGCGGCGCTGGCATGGTACTCAAGCCAGAGCCTCTGTTTGACTGTATCGAAGCTCTCGGCGCGGAAGAGAATGCCGAACCGGTTGACCAGGTAGTATTCCTGACACCGGACGGGGAGCCATTGACGCAGCTCATGGCCAATGAACTGTCTCTCTGTAAGAGACTGGTGCTGATTGCCGGACACTACAAGGGCATCGATCAGCGGGTTAGAGACGAGTGTGTAGACCGGGAAATTTCGATCGGCGATTACGTACTCAGTGGGGGGGAACTACCCGCATTAGTGCTTGTAGACGCGGTCGTTCGCCTGATTCCGGGGGTGTTAGGGGATTCCGAATCGGCCCTTTCTGACAGTTTTCAGGACGGGCTCCTCGGAGCTCCGACCTATACGCGACCAGCAGAATACCGCGGGTTGGGAGTTCCCGACGTTCTCTTGACGGGTGACCATGCCCGGATCGAAGAATGGCGGGAGAACCAAAGGATGGAGAAGACCCGGCTGCGGAGGCCGGACCTTCTGGAAGAAGCCGTCGGGACCGGGATTGGCGCCCAGGCTGCTTCCTCACAGACGAACTGAAATACGTAAAAGACCACTGGAGGTCCTACGATGGCCACTGATATGATGACCCTGATAGAGGGTACGCAGCTACGGGATGATATTCCTGAGTTCCAGCCCGGAGACACCGTGAGCGTTCACGTTCGCGTGATTGAGGGTGAGAAGGAGCGGATCCAGCAATACCAGGGCGTGGTCATCGCCATGAAGGGAGCGGGCGCGCGGCGCACTTTCATGGTGCGAAAGGTGTCCAACGGAGTCGGAGTCGAGCGAATTTTCCCGCTCCATTCTCCCAAGCTGGCTCGCATCGAGGTGATTCGGCGCGGACGCGTTCGGCGCGCCAAGCTGTATTACATGCGAGAGCGTCGAGGAAAATCGGCGCGAATCCAGGAGCGCCGCCGGCAGTAACCGGCTCGAGTGGCCCCGTCGTTATGAACAAGCACGACGTTCTGCGCATTGAGCTGTGGGACGATCCTCGTCTCCGCCGTTTCGGAGCGGCCTTGGAAGGTGACGGCATCGAGGTGTCGTTCTGCAGTCGCGAAGAGGCCGAGACGCGACTCAGAGCGGGACTGTCCGATTTGGCCGTGCTCCCGTCCGATCGTGTTTTGGCCGACCTCGAAGTCTTCGACGTCCTTCCGGCTGTCGCGTATTCGTCTTGGAGCACGCCACACGTCAGTCTGTCGATGCGCGATGGACTGGCAGGCGGAGCGGAACTGCTGGAATGCGACGATCCGGGGGCTCTGGAGTCGCTTGTTGCCCGCATTGTCCTCAAGGAGCACTACGGAGCCGTAGCGAGAGTGGAGACTCTCGCAGGTGCCGCGACCGATTCTGATGCGTCCGCGGTTCTGGCCATAGACCAGGAGCCGCCTACAGGGACTTCGGCGTGTGTGCTCGATCTGGGCCAGGAGTGGTACGAGCTGACAAATTATCCGATGGTCTGGGGTCTTTTTGTCGTACGCAAGGGCGAGGTTTCGGGAAGCACCGTGAGGTTGCTTCGGGAAGCCGCGGAAGCGCTGGAGACCTCCGATCATCTGGATGGGACCGACCCGGAGGAAGCCGGCTTTAGCCTTCCCAGATTCAGGTTCGACAGCATCGCCGTTGCCAGCCTGACCGAACTCTGCGACTATCTCTACTACTACGGCATCACGACAGACGTGCCGGAATTGAAGGTAGCTCATCTACCCGAGAATGAGGACACGAGCGACGATATGAGAAACCCACTGCTCTAGAAGCTGTTGAATAACCAAGGCACACCCATCTGGGGCGGCGCAACCCTTCTAGGCCGGTGAGTGAAGGCACCAAAACGATTGTATCCAACCGGAAGGCTCGGTTCGAGTACCATATTGACGATCGGCTGGAGGCCGGCCTGGTACTGACTGGAACAGAGGTAAAGTCGCTTCGGGCGGGAAAGGCCAGTCTGCAGGAGGCGTTTTGTACGGTGAGAGACGACCAGATGATGTTGCTCCAGTGCCACATCCCGCCGTACGCCCTCGGCAATCGGATGAATCACGATCCGCTCCGTCCTCGGAGGCTGCTGCTGCATAGGCGCGAGATTAACAAGTGGGCCAAGTCCACGCAGCAGAAGGGTTACACCATCGTTCCTCTGAGGCTCTATTTCCGAGATGGGCGGGCGAAGCTGGAGATTGGTCTCGCCAAGGGTAAGAAGCACTACGACAAGCGTGCGGACATCGCGGATCGCGACTCGAAACGACGGCTTGATCGCCTGAAGAAGGGCGGCGGAGATTCAGACGACTGACGACGTCCCGGCCTGTCAGGGACATGATCAGTTTGAAAGGCAATCAGGTCACCGCAGTTCCGGAGCTATTCCTCGAATAGTTCGCGGGCCAAGATGGAAACCCGATCCTCCATTTCGGCCACCAGGGTCTTGAGACCCGCCTTGTAGTCATCCAGTTCTTGGGCGATGCGCGAATCGCTCAAGCCGAGTATCTGGGCGGCTAACAACGCGGCATTTTTGGCGCCCCCAATCGATACAGTGGCCACGGGCACGCCCCCGGGCATCTGGACGACCGATAGCAGCGAGTCCATGCCCTTGAGGTGGCGGGTTGGAATCGGCACCCCGATCACTGGCAGTCTCGTCGAGGCGGCGATCATCCCTGGCAGGTGAGCCGCTCCTCCGGCGCCAGCGATGATCACCCGGACCCCCCGACTCGCGGCGTTTCTCGCATAGTCCGACATCGCCTCGGGAGTCCGATGAGCACTGAGGACTCGGACCTCGTGTGGTACGTCAAACAGCTTCAGTGTCTCCACGGAAGCCTTCATGATGGGCCAGTCGGATTCGCTGCCCATGGCGATCCCAATCGCCGGTGATTCTGAAGACATGCTGCTGGAGCGAGGCTGTTGAGCGATCAATCTAAGCGAGAGGACCTAAAGGCGCACGAGTCCTGCGGCCCGTTCGGCGAGCTCCATGGCCTCATCTACGTTGTCTCCCGTTACGGTGATGTGACCCATCTTTCGGGCGTTTCGAACCTCACCTTTGCCGTAGAGGTGCAACGCAGCCCCTGGGACGGCCAGGACCGCTGCCAGACTCGCCGAGGAAACCGGGCCGGTCCGGAGCCCGAGGATGTTGACCATTGCAACGGCCGGGCAGCGCAGGTCGGGGTTGCCGAGTGGCCATCCCATAACAGCCCGGACATGGTTTTCGAACTGAGAGGTGTGACTCCCCTCGATGGTGTAGTGACCCGAATTGTGTGGCCTCGGGGCCAATTCATTTACATAAATCTCGCCCGACTCCAGCTCGAACAGCTCGACTCCCAGAACGCCGACCATGCCAACAACTTCTGCGGCCTCCCTCGCAATTCTTCTGGCGCTCGCGCGGGCCTCGCCACCAAGATCTACGGGAACCGATACCGCATGACACCGGTGATGGCGCTGGATAGTATGGGCTACCGGGTACACGGCACTTTCTCCATTCTCTCTTCGGGCTACCAGGACGGCGAGCTCCCGGCGGAATGCGACAAACGCCTCCACCAGGAGTCCGTCTTCGTCAGCCAGCTTGCCCCATGCTTCACGCACATCCTCCGTGGATCTGGCGGTCTGGTTGCCATAACCATCGTACGAGCCCTGGTACTTCTTGAGGAGCACGGGAAATCCGAAGTCGGCGGCGGCGCGGGCGGCCTCCTCGAGGGTGGCGCATAGCCGAAAAGGCGCCACCGGCAGTCCCGCATCGGCCAGGATCCGTTTCTGGCGGCCCTTGTGTCGGATGGAGTGAAGGGTCTCTGGCGACGGGTATAACCTCGTAGACGAGGGCAGAAGGGGTGCGATGACTTCTGCGGGTGCCCATTCACTCTCAACCGTGATGGCCGAGCACCCGGAGGCGAACCTTTGGAGGACATCAGGATCGGTCCAGTCTCCTACGATAGCCTCACCGAGAGGCGCAACCGGCCCCGCGTGGGAGGGGGAAAGCGTTTTGATGGCCAGACCCATACGAATCGCAGCCTGCGCCGTCATCCGGCCCAGTTGGCCTCCCCCCAGAATTCCAAGGGTGGGAAATGGGGCATCCTTCATGCGATCGTCGGCCTAACCCTGAGTCGATGATCGTAGAAAAGCATCCAGTTCCATCTCGTCCGCGACGCGCACTTGTCTGGCCTTCGATCCTTCGAATGGCCCGACAATACCCGCATCTTCCAACTGGTCTACGATCCGGGCTGCTCGAGAGTAACCCACAGAGAGTTTGCGTTGAAGCAGGGAGACCGAGCCTTGCTGGCTTCGGACGATGATTCGCGCCGCTTCTTCGAACAGGTCGTCGCGAGAGCCGGAAGGCCCGGCGGCGGTCGGCGGGGAAACGTCCTCCAATGAGGGCAGAGCGTAGGGCCCTGGACCACGCTGACTCCCGATGAACTCGGTGATGCGATCGATCTCTTCGATGGATACAAACGGCCCCTGCAGACGCGTGACTCGGCTTCCCAGCATGTAGAGAAGGTCGCCATTACCCACCAGACCCTCGGCACCGTTCTGATCCAGGATGGTACGCGAATCGATCTTGGAGGCCACCTGGTAGGCGATTCTAGCCGGGAAGTTAGCCTTGATGAGGCCCGTAATGACATCGACGGATGGCCTCTGGGTGGCCAGAATCAAGTGGATACCCACGGCCCGGGCCATCTGCGCCAACCTCGCAATCGGAGCCTCGATATCCTTCCCAGCCGTCATCATGAGATCGGCAAGCTCATCGACAATGATGACGATATAGGGCAGGTGTTTGTGCCCGTCCGCATCGCTGAGGGTGCCCGTCGCGAACTTTTCGTTGTATTCACGGATGGATCGCGCTCGTGTCCCAGAGAGCAGATCGTAGCGGTCTTCCATCTCCTGTTCGCAACTCTTCAGCGTGGCTAGCGCCTGGGCGACGTCGGTGATGATGGGTTCGCTGGCCTCTGGGGGCATCGCCATGTAGTGGGAGGCGATTCGCGCATAGGGCGAGAGCTCGATCTTCTTCGGATCGACCATGACAAACTTCAGGTCATCCGGTGTGCATGCGAAGAGGAGCCCCGCAATGAAGGTGTTCAAACCGACCGACTTCCCTGACCCGGTCGCCCCGGCTATCAGGCCGTGAGGCATCTTGGCGAGGTCTTGCAGCACGACCTCGCCCTCAATGGACTTGCCCAAAATGAGTGGCAACTCCATGTTGCTGTCACGGAATCTGGCCGTGCCGATAACATCTCGGATTCGCACCAGCTCCCGGTGCCGGTTCGGGATTTCGACGCCAATCGCCGTCTTACCGGGGATCGGGGCGATCATCCGAATGCCCGGCGCCGCCATGGCCATCGCCAGGTCGTTTTCGAGTGCCGTGATTCGGCTGATTTTGACGCCTGGTGCAGGAGTCAACTCATATAACGTGACGGTCGGCCCGATGATGGCATTGATCTCGACGATCTCAATGCTGTACATCCCGAGCTTGTCAAGCAGGATACGCTTGTTGTCCTCCAGTTCATCGTAGTCCACCTGAGCGCGGGTGCCCGGTGCATCGTCCAAAAGATCAAGGGGGGGCATCTTGAACAGCGAATTCGCGGGGCCAGCGCCCAGGGAATCCGCCGCTTCCTCTTCCTTTCTCGCCGCGATGTGCAACTCCACCTCGGGCGCCGAGGTGGCCGGGAGGGCGGTCGGGGGAGGGGGCATGACCTCCGCCTCAACCGGCGTCTGAAAATGTGGCTCCGCCGCAGGTTTCGACCCGGCGGGCGGCTTCGACTCAGAGCCGGGGTCAGGCCTGGCCGCTCGCTTTTCCTCACGCTCCGCTCGGCGCTTGGTCAGGACATCGTCTCTCGTGGCGCGCCGTTCGGTTAGGGCTTCTTTTCGAGCTTCCTTGCGGTCCAGTCGATTTACGACCGCCTTGTCCCAGCCAGATCGCCAATTTCTGGCAAAGCCCTTGAAAAAGCCCTCTACGCGATCCAGCGATCGTTGGATGTCGTGATCAATAATCAGCAGGACACCTACGGCCAGAAGCAGAACGATGAGTCCCAGGGATCCGGGTCTTCCGAAAACCTGTTCCATCCACCCGGCCAATCCAATTCCGACCGAGCCGCTCCAGGCTATGGTATCGGATTCTGACACGATACCCATCCATCCGAACAGGGTAGCCAAAAACAGGGCAACACCGCCAGCGAGCCATGAGACCAGCGGTAGGAACACGGCCAGCCGGTTTCGAAACCAGACCCACCCCCATGTGCCCACCAACATTGGAAAAAGGAGAGAGCAATACCCCAGAAGATTGGGCACGAGTGCGTAGGCGATGGCCGCCCCAGTCAGCCCGAGGGCATTCAGCGCGCGGTCATCTCCAGGGCTGAGCAGCGCATCGAAAGAGAATCGCCTCGCAAGCACATCATCGACCTGATCGTAGGTCACGATGGCCATCACAACCAGAACGGACACCACCAGCAGAACAAGCCCCAGAACTTCTCGCTTGCGCTGGCCGGTCACGAAGGCCGTCTCATCGGCCCTTTTTTTCCGCCCGCTACGTTTCTTGACCGTCGAAGCCATTTCCAAACCTACGGATGGTTTCAGGCTGATGAAAGATCTTCGGGAGGAACGCCGGAGGACTTGGACTCTGAGCCTGAGGTTTTCAATACCAGGCGTCGGTCCTGATAAAACGGCACGGCCGAGGTGGTGTCTTGTTCGATACAGGCCTGCACGTCACCAGCAAATCCGAGCGATTCGAGCCTCCTCGCGTGGTTGCAGCGACCAATCGGGACGGACAGGTCTGCGCTGTCATGGCGATATTGGGACAGTGCCATGTAAGCGGTGTCGGACATGGGAGGGTTGCCACCCTCCCACAGCAGATCCAGGACCATCCCCGCAAAGAGCGTGTCCTCAAGCGAAACCCGGTTAATCCAACCGGCGCACACAATGGTGAGGTCTTGGTTCGCCTTGATCACTTCGGCGACAACTGCAGACACGTTTATGAAGCTGCCAATCATGAGCGTTTCCGCCTCGGCACAGGCGAGGACGGTGCTGGTGCCGTTCGAGGTGTGGAGAATCACCGTGCGGCCTGAAACAGCCTCGCGGGTGAATTCACCCGGCGAATTGCCCAGCTGGTAGCCATCGATTCGTTTTCCGAGCTTTTCGCCACCGAGGACGTAACCTTCCGGATCCAAAGACGCCGCCATTCGACTGGCTTCGCCGATGTCTGGGACCGGTATGACATCTCGCGCGCCGTTCGCGAGGGCGGTGACAATGGTGGCGCTCGTCCGAAGGACGTCGACTACCACCACCGTCCGACCTCTGACGTCTTCCGGGGTGACGGACGAGCCTGTCAGGAATACTTCTACGTCCAGGTTAAACACGGGCAACGGATTTGTGGAGTGGGGGTCTCGTGACAATTGCCGGGAGCGTCTTTTTGCGGACGGCGATTCCGATCGCGCTCCCAGCCGCACGGAAATCCGGTGAGTTTGGGACATAACCCATCCCGATTCCCGTCCCCAGGACCGGAGACTGGGTGCCGCTGGTGACCGTGCCGATTGTCTCCCCGCTTGAGTCCACAATGTCACAGCCAGACCTGGGAATGCCTCGGCCCTCAACAACGAACGCGACGAGTTTCTTGTCCATGCCCTCATCCTTGATGCCTCGGAGAGCACTGCGGCCTATAAACTCGCCCTTGTCGAGCTTTACCAGCCAGCCAAGGCCGGCCTCAAGAGGGTTGGTCTTTCCGGTGATGTCATTCCCGTATAAGCAGAATCCTGCCTCGAGCCGGAGCGTGTCCCTGCAGCCGAGGCCGGCTGGCTTGAGCCCGAGAGGGTGCCCTGCGGTCATCAACGCGCCCCACACCGCCTCGGCCCGCTCCGTTTCACAATAAATTTCCAGGCCCTTTTCACCCGTGTAACCGGTGTGCGAAAGTATCACCCGCTGGCAGTCCAGGAAGCTGCCGCTTTTCGGGATCTTGAATCGATAGAATGGGAGGTCATGTAGGCTTTCACCGGCAACTTCCGAAACGATGTCGAACGCCGTGGGTCCCTGAACGGCTATCAGGGCGATGCGAGACGAAAAGTCTTCGATATCGGCACCCGCCTCATTGTTCTGCCGCATCCATTCGATGTCGGACTCGATGTTGGCTGCGTTGATGACCAGCAAGAAGGTTTCCCCTCGCAACCGGTACACCAGCAGGTCATCGACGATACCGCCGTCGGGGCGGCACATCACCGTGTACAGGGCGCGCCCGTCGTCGAGAGAGTCTATATCGTTGGTGACCAGGTTCTGAATGAAGGCGGCCGCGTTCGGGCCTGTAACAAACACCTCGCCCATGTGGCTTACGTCGAAAATGCCGGCGGCGGATCGGACCGCGTTGTGCTCTTCGATGATACTCCCGTAGTGGACGGGCATATCGAACCCGGCAAAAGGGCTCATACGGGCCCCCAGGCTAAGGTGAGTAGCGTGGAGCGGAGTTTGTAACATTGCCAGTTGTGGGAGCGCCCTTCCGGAAACGGCGTGTTCGAGATCAAAGGCGATAAGCGCGGAAGCCAGCCCTGGAGAGCACATCCACAGCGCCTTCCGCTTCCTCATCATTGGAGAATCCTAGACGGAATGTACCGCCGGTACCCTCCCGAATCTTCAGCAGTTCGATGTCTTTGATGTTCGCGTTGTCGTCGCTGAGCGCACCGGTGATCCGGACCAAGGCCCCCGGCTCATCCGAAGCATAGACAAAAACGTCGGAGAGCGGCTTGAGAAACCCTTTGGAGCTGGCTGGCACGGCCGATCGGAGCGTTGCCGCCGCCTGGAATCGTTCCTCGATGGCATCCATATCGGACTCAGCGATTCGATTTCTCCATCGTTCTATCGTGGTCGAAAGTCTGGACAGTTCGTCCAGGATACAGCCCTGGTTCGCCAAGATGATGTCTCGCCAGACAGGAAACGAGGAAGAGGCGATCCGGGTCATGTCGCGGAACCCGCCAGCCGCCAATTGTGTGCTGGTGTCATCCCCAGCGATCTGATTGACCAGGCAGATGGCGAGAAGTTGGGGGAGGTGGGAGATTCGCGCCGCGGCGATATCATGTTCTTCCGCCCCGATCACCATGGCTCGACCGCCGACCCCTTCGACCATGTCTGCAACGGCGGCGAACCCTCGTGATTTTCGATCTCGGGGACAGAGCACATAGACTGCATTCTCGAACAGGAGTTGGTCAGCATGTTCGATGCCTCGTTTCTCCGATCCGGTCATCGGATGGCCGCCCACGAAATCGACGTCATCCGGCAGGTGTTGCCCAGCGTGGTGCTGGATGGGCTGCTTGACTGATCCGACATCGGTGACCACAGCGCCTGGCCGAAGGTGGTGGGCGATGGCAGACAGGTGGGAAAGAGCCGTGGCCAAGGGCGTAGCAAGGACCACAATGTCTGCATCCGAGACCGCCTGCTCAGGTGTCGCCGCCAAGGCGTCTATTGCGCCTCGCTTTTTGGCCACCTCGAGCACTTCCGGCTCATCGAACCCAGTGATCCGGACATCGGGTCGGTTGCTCCGCAGGGCCAGGCCGAGCGATCCACCGATTAGTCCCACGCCCAGAATTGCAATCCGCTGGGTCGGATGGTCTGAATGGGCCATGCGGAAAGATAGCGCCGAGGCGGGAGGAGGCGCTCGTTTCTAGGGTAAACGGGCGGTGAAGATGGGTCGAGATCCCCTCCACATGACTCACGGTAAGAAGGTCGATCGTATCTTGAGATCTGTGAATCACCCAATCGAAAGTCGTATGGCAAGGCTGCCGTTCAACGTGGAAGACGCTTACAATCTTGAGTCCTTGCTGGGAGAGGAGGACCGGTTGATCATGGAGACGGCGAGGGATTACGCACAGGCCAATCTGGAGCCCCGAGCGATGGTGGGGAACCAGGAGGGCATATTCCACGACAGCATCCCGGGGGAGATGGGTGAACTCGGGCTGCTTGGTGCCACAATTCCGGAAGAATATGGCGGTGTAGGCGCATCCCACACAGCGTACGGCCTGGTCGCCCGCGAACTCGAACGAGTAGATTCGGGGTACCGGTCTTTTGCCTCCGTTCAGTCTTCTCTGGTCATGCATCCCATTCACACGATGGGGACGGAGGAGCAGCGGCGAAAATATCTCCCGAAGTTGGCCACGGCAGAGTTGATTGGTTGTTTCGGCCTGACGGAGCCTGATCACGGGTCGGATCCGGGCAGCATGAAAACCACCGCCCTTCGGACGGACGGAGGCTGGAAACTCAACGGGGCGAAGATGTGGATTACCAATTCCCCGGTCGCTGATATCGCCGTGGTCTGGGCGAAAGCGAAGGAAACCCCTGCCGATCCCGGGGTGATCCGCGGTTTTCTACTCGAGCGGGAGATGGACGGATTCTCGACGCCGGTCACCCACAACAAGATGTCGCTGCGCGCCTCGCACACGGGCGAAATTGTGATGGACGATGTGTTCGTGCCAGACTCGATGGTGTTCCCTGATGTCCGAGGATTGAAGGGACCGTTTTCCTGTCTGAACAGCGCGCGATACGGGATCGTCTGGGGAGCGCTGGGGGCGGCCGAGGATTGTTTCCGGCGGGCCCGGCAGTACGTGATGGAACGCAAACAATTTGGCTATCCGTTAGGCGCGATGCAGCTGGTTCAAACCAAGCTGGCCAACATGCTGACGGATATCACGCAAATGCAGCTTGTTGCGCATCGTTTGGGTCAGTTGAAGGACGCCGGGCAGGCCCACCCGTCCATGGTCTCGCTGGCAAAGCGAAGCAACTGTGGGAAAGCCCTGGAGATCGCGCGGACCGCCCGCGACATGCTTGGAGGAAATGGAATCACCGGGGAGTTTCGGGTCATCCACCACATGATGAACCTCGAAAGTGTGAACACCTACGAGGGGACCTATGATATCCATGGACTCATTCTTGGTCGTGAAATCACGGGAATTCAGTCGTTCACGCCGAGGGGCAACGACATGCCAGAACCCGCGGTGACGACGAGAGAGTTGACTCCAGCGTCCTGATTCTGAAACCGTCGCACCCAGAGCCCGTAATCTTGGCGCCGAGTCTCTCGGTGCTATACTGAAATTGACCCCGGAAGCCGAACGCCGCCATGCCTGAAGAAATCATGATCATCGTGATCTTCGCAATCATTGCGGGATCAATTACTTCCACGATCAGGATGATTCTTTCGCATCGCGAGAAGACCATGGGTGTTCGAAAGAAGGACAGCAACTCCGACTCATCAAGCGTAACCACGAGCGAGCTGGAGCGCATGCTTCACCGGGTGGTTCGGCAGGCTATGGGTCCCCTCGACGACCGGCTGGATGAAATCGAGGACCGTCTGCATGAGACCGCCGCCCTCCCTCACAAACAAGAACGCATCGCGCTCGATGAGGAATACGGTGCTCGTGAGTCGGCCATGGCACCGGCGCGGAAACACGTTCGCTAGAGCGCGTCTTGGCGGCCGTTGATTGCGGTGAGCCAGGCATCAAGCGCTAGCCACCAGTCGAGTCCAGAGCCTAGTTCGAGATGCCCCGAGTAGTATTCGCGGGCCATGTTCTGGAGCCTGGGCTTATCGAAGGTGTCCGCGATGTCGGCGTCGTGGATTCGGTCCAGAACATAGGGTTTCATTCTCTCCAGGTACACGTCTCGCGGGGCGTTGTCGTTCGTCTTGGCGGCCTTGCCGGAGAGCCGCCCCAAGGTCTGGGAGACCTTCACCCAGGTCATTGCGAGAGTGCCGCTCAGCGCAAATGGATATCGAGCGCTGCCCTTGACCAGAGGATAACGCGCAAGCAGCGGCCTTACGTCCCTGATAATCCGTCGATACAGCCTGCCGCTTTCTCGGTGTTTGAAGCCTATGCCCCTCAGGGCATGGACTACGCTCGGTTGGGCGAAAGGCATTGTCGCCCTTCCCATTCCGTCCAAACGGGACTGTTCGTACCCAAAAAAATTGGGTAGTCGATACAGCAGGCCCATGGAGTCTGCCCAGTCGCCCGTGATCTTGTCAGGCCAATTCCGCTCAATAGACCGGAGGGCGCCGTCCTCAAGCTCTCGGGCGAGGTCGGGGCGGAAGTAGTCTCCTCGGTCGAAACCGAGCGGGCCACGCGCAGACCCCGGCGCCTGCCGCTTCAGGCGGGCGAATCCGACCAAGCGGCGCATAAACGCACGTCGGCCGTATTCGCCGAACCCGCCATCGATCAGAGTTGTACCGGAGCCCACAATGGCTTCGAATTCCTCTGCCCTCGCCGAAAACGACGCGGGCGCGACGGCGTTGGTGACGGTGGAGTGCTGATGCAGTTGGCGGACCAGGACATCGGGATCACCCAACGAACTCCGAACGTGTCGAATTTCCCGGCCCAGCGCCCTGGCCAAACGAAGGGCCATCCGGGCATCGGCGCCCTCACCAAATGTATGGAGACTGAGTTCGGGCGGAGCCAGGGCCAGGAGAAGGCGGGAGTCCAGCCCGCCCGACAGACCAAGGGAGCAGGACTCCACAAGATGTTTTCGGAGTGCCGAGACCAGCAGGACTCCGTCGCCTCCAAGGCCGCCGCCGCCCGCGCCGCCGCGGCCCGCTCCGCCGCCGCC
>CAYXSE010000014.1:0-22417 GCA_964466675.1 uncultured Rhodothermales bacterium
ACAACCGACCAAACGCCCTGCGGAGGCGGTTCGTGTCTCTAAGTGAACGGTATTGGGCCTAGCCGGCCGGAAGCACGATTCTGTCTCAAAAAAAGAAGGACTGACCGTCACGGTGGACGGTCAGTCCTATCAGGCTCCCCGGGTAGGACTTGAACCTACAACCCTGCGGTTACGCATTGTCCAAGGCTTTCGCCAAGGGGCGGACTATCTCATCGACTCATCCAAAAACGAGTCGTCGGGCGCTGGTGGGGCTTATTGGTTTGGCTCCTCATCCCCTAGTCTCTGCACGTTCCCGCCTACGCACGACCTGCTCCGGAGAACAAATCGTGGCCATTCGGCGGGCTTCGCTCAGGATTACCATGCCACTAAGTGGCGAAGGCTTCCCTGAATTCACCCGATTGTTCGACCACAGTCACCTGTGGAAGCTGCAACCTTCCGCTTGAAATTCTGAAAGAACATCACGCGAGCTCTACAGCCGCATGCTCTACCATTGAGCTACCGAGGAGTAGCGAGGCCAAAAATACTTCGGCGTTTCCAATGTTCCAACGGGTTCACGGAACCTTGCCAGAAGGCTATTTCTTCTTTTTCCGCTTGCCGGCCCCGGGGGACAGGTCAATGAGTGCGGCAATAACCATCAGGACGATTTGCAAAGTGCCCCACTCCCCATCGTACACATTCATCACGACGGTGTACCACAAGAGCGAGGTCGGGGCGAACATGAATCCCACAAGCGGCCAAAGGAGGCCACCCATGGCGCTATGAATCCAGTGGGTAAAGAACCAAAGGTAGGCGAGCAGGAGTCTCGGAGTGACCAGGGTAATTGCGGCGAACAAGCAGGGCATCTTTAGGGTAGTTGATTCGTTCTGGCTACGACGGGCGGTGGCCCCGGTTACAGATGAATGTCGCCTTGTAGGACAGACCTAACAGAGAAACCCAAATGAAACTCCCCCTGATCGCTCTATTGGCGCTCTCGTTATCCGCTTGTGATAGCGGAAATGATTCGGAAGACGGCCCTCGGCAGAAGCAGACCACTACCGTTCTCACGAGTACCTCACTAGCTCCCGCCATGGCGGCGCCCAAGGGCCCGTCCGCCACCAGGTTTGCGTCGGGGTCTTCCAACGATATCCAGGTGACGCCGAGCAATGTTACCGGGCAGGTATTATCGGTACTTTTTCCTGTTCAGCCGGCCGAGGACGAAGGCGTCGTGGTATTCGGGGATGGACGTCCGGACATCGCGGCAACATCGGCGCAGCTATTTCCTTTCGATCTTGCGGATCAACTGGCGGTGAACGCCACCCTTGAGCTCAAGCCTGGATTTCAGGGTGGCACCACCAACAGCGTGCTCACTCTCTTCGGCTACTCCGATTTTGAATACACACAGTTGGATGGGACAGAACGGGTTGTTCGAGTAGCGATGGCCTCTGTGGACGGGATGACCCGCGGCGATAAGCTTCTCGAAATTGGAAGCGGATTTCAGTGGTTCGACCTGGACACCAACACGTTCACATCCACCAGGCCGGCGAATCCCGCCTCAATCGAGGAAATACGGGACTTTACAGACCCGATTCGGCCGAATCTGGTGTTCTTCCCACTGGTCGTTGACCTGACCACTGTCATTCCGGTGGACGGGCCCTCTTTCGTCGCCGCCAGCACCATCGAATCGGAGCTGGACTTTCTCATGGGGGGCGCCATCACGTTTCTAGGTCAGACTACCACGAACCTTTCCGAGGCAGACCTGATCCAAACGTTCACGCTCTCGCAGGTCCTGACCGAATTTGGCGGACCTGCTGGTCTTCAAGCGGAAGCAACCCTCGTCGCCAATCCCTAGGTTTTAGGGAAGCTGGCGGCTTTAGTCCGCTTGGAAACCAGCCTCACGGTGGCTACCGTCGCAAAAAGGCTTGTTCTTCGAGTGTCCGCATCGGCAAAGTGCTGCCTTTTTGCCGGACCAGGCCACGCGGCCGCTCGCGGAGACGATGCGGACGTTTCCGGAGAGCAGAAGGGGCCCGTTTTCGGCCCGCCCGACAGCCAGAACACCGCCCTCTTCGCTGTTTCCAGGATTGGGGTTGCCCACTGCTCCCGAGTCACGGAAGTCGCCCTTGGTATGACTTCCGTCGCAGAACGGCTTCTTGCGAGAGAGCCCGCATCGGCAGAGGGCCGCCCGGTGGGCCACACCGTCCATGTTCTCCTCGATACCGTCTATTTGGAGTTGGCCGGTGAGGTAGAGTGGGCCATCATTAGCCACTACAATGGTGTTGATTGCCGCGGGCACTTCTTCCTCCCCGCCCTCTTTTCGTGTGAACGTTAACGCTCCTGTCGGGCACCTGAGGCAGGTTTCCACGACTTCATCAGGTTGAACTTTGTCAGGTTCGGCCCACGGCCGCCGGCCGACCACGAAGAGTTCCCCAGACGCTCGAACGCATTCTTCAGCGTGCATGCACAGGCGGCCGTCCCAATGAACGTCGATCTCGGAGCCTGCAAAAAGTTTGGGTTTGGTGGCCATGAAGTTTGAATGTTGTTGGGTGGAGGTTGCGCGAACCTCCCGCGCGGCCATTTCTTCTGGGCGCAAACTAAAGCGGCCAATATGCAGACACCAATCACAAGTCAAGAGGTGCTCTACCAAATCCAGAGTCGATACTGGCGGAGGAACGTCACCATCATGGCTGTTCTGCTGGTCATCTGGGCGGTGGTTGGGCTTGGAGCGGGGGTGCTATTCGCCGATTCGCTGAACGCGTGGCATCTGGGCGGATTTCCGCTGGGGTTCTGGTTTGCGCAACAGGGGAGTATCATCGCGTTTGTCCTGATTGTTCTGGTCTACGCTGT
This sequence comes from uncultured Rhodothermales bacterium, assembly GCA_964466675.1. Taxonomy (GTDB): domain Bacteria; phylum Bacteroidota; class Rhodothermia; order Rhodothermales; family UBA10348; genus CAYXSE01. The sequence goes on from CAYXSE010000014.1 coordinate 2,821, forward strand.
CTTGCTGAATCGGCTGGATAGGCGGTACCACGAGGAACGCGAAGCCGCTGGTCTACGCGAGAATTCGAGCGCCGATACCCCCGGAACACTCGATCCGGGAGGTGCCGCGTGAGCATTCGAAGCTGGACCTTCCTGTTTGTCGGGGCAACCTTCACGCTGTACCTGGTCATCGCCTGGCTGGCGCGGGTGAAAGACACCAAGGGGTTTTACGTCGCGGGGCAGGGCATCCCCGCGGCGGCGAACGGTATGGCAACCGCGGCCGACTGGATGAGCGCGGCCTCTTTCATTTCGATGGCCGGGCTGATTTCCACCCTCGGGTACGCAGGCGGCATGTACTTGATGGGTTGGACCGGTGGGTACGTGCTTCTCGCGCTCCTTCTAGCTCCTTATCTCCGGAAGTTCGGTCACTTCACCGTGCCTGACTTCGTTGGCGATCGTTACCAGTCGAACTTCGCGCGCCTTGTCGCCGTGGTCTGCGCCATTTTTGTGAGCCTGACCTATGTGGCCGGGCAGATGCGGGGCGTCGGGATTGTGTTCTCCAGATTCCTCGAGGTGGACGTCAGTGTGGGCGTCTATGTGGGGGCAGGCATCGTCTTCGTTTACGCGACCCTTGGCGGAATGAAGGGCATCACCTGGACTCAGGTTGCCCAGTATTGGGTCCTGATCACCGCTTTTCTGACGCCCGCGATCGCCATCAGCCTTCAGCTCACCGGCACTCCGATCCCGCAGATAGGGCTCGGAAGCACGCTGGTGGGAGAGGGCACTGCCCTGCTAGAAAAGCTGAACCAGATCCATGCTGATTTGGGATTTGCGAGTTACACCGAGCCGTTTGTGGGCTCGTGGAATAAGCTGAACGTCTTCATGGTCACGCTCGCTCTGATGGCCGGGACGGCCGGATTGCCACACGTGATCGTTCGTTTCTATACGGTCAAGAATGTCGCCGCGGCCCGTTGGAGTGCGTTCTGGGCACTCCTGTTTATTTCGTTCCTCTACCTCACCGCCCCGGCCATCGGCGCCTTCGCCAGATACACCATGCTGGACGGACTTCACGGGAAGACGGAGGAGCAGCTCCCTGAGTGGTTTAACAATTGGGAGAAGACCAGCCTGATCCTGTGGATGGATGACGGCGATGGCCGGCTTGCTTATACAGGAGACGACAGGAATGAGGTGTTCCGAAGTGGTTCTCTGTCCACGGCCGAGGTGGCTGACATCCGGGCGGAGCACGAGCGTTGGCTCGCCGGTTCCGGGGGTACAGACGGTAGGGCGGTGCTCCGCCAGGCCGGGCTCTCCGGTCCAGATCGAGATATAATCTTGCTGGCTACGCCGGAGATGGCGGGCCTGGCGCGCTGGATCATCGCGTTTGTCGCGGCGGGAGGGCTGGCCGCCGCCTTATCCACCGCGAGCGGGCTGCTGCTCGTGATCTCATCCAGTGTGGCGCACGACGTTTACTACCGGATGCTAAATCCCGAGGCCTCAGAAAGTCAACGATTGTTCGTCGGGCGCGCGGTGATCGGAGTCGCGGTGCTGGTTGCCGGACTGCTTGGAATCTATCCGCCCGGTTTCGTCAGCCAGGTGGTGGCCTTCGCCTTCGGACTGGCCGCGTCCAGTTTCTTCCCGGTCATTGTATTGGGGATCTTTTCAAGGCGCGTCGGCACCATCCCGGCTGTTACGGGCATGATTGCGGGGATCACCTTCACAGGGGGCTACATCATCGGCAGCATCTACGGGGGTATGGAACCCTGGATGTTCGGCATTGGCCCACAAGGAATCGGAGCCATCGGAATGCTGGTGAATTTTGCCGTGACATTGGGGTTGACGCCATTCTTCGCCGCTCCTGACCAGAGTATCCAGGAGCTAATTCTCTCAATCCGTGAGCCCGAAGCTGCGGGTCCGGCTCTCGACGCGCCGTCGCGGAGGCCGACTGATGGTAGCGTTGGCCAACGAGTGGGGCGTCCGGCAGAGCGTGGGACTTCTGCTGGGTCCAGCCCTGTTGCTCATGACTTTGGCAATCCCGGGGCCGGTTGCGCTCGGGGTTGCGGGCTGGCATACCGCTGGAGTGGCCCTTCTCATGGCGACTTGGTGGATATCGGAGGCTGTCCCCATTCCCGCCACGGCGCTCGTTCCGCTGGCCGTGTTTCCGCTGCTTGGGGCCGGGACGATCGGCGAAACCGCGGCACCCTACGCGGCGCCCATCATATTTCTCTTCATGGGTGGGTTCATGATTGCTTTGGCCACGCAGCGGTGGGGCCTCCATCGGCGAGTAGCATTGAGGATCATAAGCCGGGTGGGTACCAGCCCCGCGGCTATCGTCGGAGGCTTCATGCTAGCCGCGGCTATGCTTAGCATGTGGGTCAGCAACACGGCCACGGCGCTCATGATGCTCCCGGTGGCTCTTTCCGTGATGGACCTGGCGGACCGAGCAGGCGGGGAAGGTGCGATGGTAGACGCAGGGACGAGGCGCAACTTCGCCGTAGCCGTAGTCCTGGGGCTCGCGTACGGATGCAACATCGGGGGGATGGCCACGCTGGTCGGAACGCCGCCGAATGCCCTTCTGGCTGGATTTATCGAAAGCGAATACGGTCTCACGATTTCGTTCGTGAATTGGATGGCGGTTGGGCTCCCGCTCGTGGCCATCGGGTTGCCGATCACCTTCCTGGTTCTCACCCGACTCACTCATCCTCTGGGCAAGGAGGAGCTTCCAGGCGCGGCGGAGACGGTAGCAGCCGAGCTACATGGCCTCGGTCCGATGACCCGGGAGGAGAAAGGAGTAGCCGTGATATTCGCCCTTACAGCCGCGGCCTGGATGACCCGGCCGCTCCTGCTCCCGTTCATTCCAGGACTGTCGGATGCGGGAATCGCCATGATCGGCGGGCTTGCTTTGTTCTTGGTCCCGACGTCCAGAGGCAAGTTTCTCATGGATTGGGACACCGCGCGCAAACTCCCGTGGGGGACTCTGATATTATTCGGAGGGGGGCTCACACTCGCGGGTGCATTCACGCGCACGGGACTATCAGCCTGGATAGGAGAGGCCATGGCGGCTATGGCGGGCCTACCTATTCTGGTCATCCTCTTGGTTGTGATCGCGGTGGTGGTTTTCCTCACCGAGATCACCAGCAATACGGCCACCACCGCCACACTCTTGCCGGTTATCGCAGCCATGGCCATCGGAATCGGTCAGAATCCGCTTCTATTGGCCATACCAGCCGTCTTGTCGGCCAGCTGTGCGTTCATGCTACCGGTGGCCACTCCGCCAAATGCGATCGTGTTCGGTAGTGGAAGAGTGTCCGTGCCAGAGATGGCCAGGGCCGGCCTGCTCCTGAACGTGTTCTTCATCGGACTCATAACCACGCTCGCCTACACGTTGGTCGTATGGGTGTTCGGGGTTGAAGTCGGTTCAGTTCCGAGCTGGGTGAGTGCTCCCAGTGGGTCCTCAGGTTGATTCCGGTCGGAATTTTCCGTCAACAGGCGACTCCGACGGAAAAACTTGTCGGACAGGTCAGCTTCGGACTTCTTTCGAGTCACGCTTTTCGATCTGGCGGTTCGGGGCGCTCTGATTCTCTCTGTCGCGCTCAGCCTGCCGAATTTCGAAGATCACGCGGCCCAAGGTGCGGCGGCGAATGACGTCCGAGTCTTCTTGATATGGCGTTCGGGCTTTCATGCTAGTGCTCGGTGCAAAGTTCGGACCAGAACTGCTCCGCGAGTCAGCGACCTGGCTCAGTCGACGCTTTTTTGGTGCGAGGGGTGTGCGGGTCCGTTGAGGCGTTGCCAGGGCGCGGCGCGTGGTGTATCGTCTTGTCCTGTCTTGTAGTCGACCGGACCCACCCGAACCGCACCGTCATGCGACCCCTTATCGTTTTCCTCGTCCTGCTTGCAACCGTCCTGCCGTCGAAGGCCCAGAAAAAGGACAAGGGCTTGCCCCTGGAATCTGACCGGACGCATCGGGTCGACCGCACGGAGGGCAGCTGGATTTCCCTGGACGTGAGCCCTGACGGCTCCAGCCTGGTATTCGACTACCTCGGCGACCTGTTCACGCTTCCGATCGAGGGTGGAACCGCGACGCGAATCACCTCGGGACTGGCCTTCGACGCGCAGCCCCGGTATTCCCCGGATGGGTCACAGATCGTATTCACCTCAGACCGGGACGGTGGGCAGAATATTTGGCTCATGACGTTGGCGGACTCCACGTTCGAGCAGATCTCCAAGGGCGCCACCAATCGGGCCGAATCACCGGAGTGGATGCCGGACGGCAAATATTTGGTGGCGTCGATGGGCGGATTCAGGGGCGGCGGACTGCCCAAAATCAAGCTTTTTCATGTCGACGGCGGCGGCGGAGCCGAGTTGGTGAGCGAACCTTCCAACATGAAGATGACCGGGGCGGCGCCATCGCCGGATGGACGATGGGTATGGTACGCGCGGCGAACGGGCGATTGGCAATACAATGCTCAGTTCCCCCAGTATCAGATAGAAGCCTACGATCGCACCACGGGCGAGCGCTTCTCCAAGACCTCCCGTTATGGTTCCGCCATTCGTCCGACACTTTCCCCTGACGGCCGCTGGTTGGTCTTTGGAACACGTCACGACGAGGACACCGGACTCATGATCCGGGACCTGCAAACGGCGGAAGATCGGTGGTTGGCGTATCCAGTTCAGCACGATGATCAGGAGTCTCGCGCAACGCTGGACGTGCTGCCGGGTATGTCTTTTACACCGGACTCCGAGCGACTGATTGTTTCCTACGGAGGCAAAATTTGGAGTCTGGCTGTCGAAGGGGGGAGCGCACGCGAAATCCCTTTCCATGTGTCTTTTGATCTCGAACTGGCGCCGAAGGTATTCTTCGAATATCCGATCGAGGACACACCCACCTTCACCGTTCGGCAGATTCGGGATGCGGTGCCCTCGCCAGACGGTACCCAGCTCGCGTTCACCGCGCTCGATAGGCTGTGGGTGTCCGATATGGAGGGGGAGAATGCTCGTCGTGTCACGAGAGACGAGCGCTCCGAGCATTACCCGACGTGGTCTCCGGATGGCAGCGAAATAGCGTATGCGACATGGGATGGCGAAGCAGGGTATCTGTTCGCCGTGCAATCCGCCGGCAGCGGCTCGTCACGCCAACTGACAAGTGATGCCGCGCTCTATTTTAATCCCGCCTGGTCTCCGGATGGGAAGATCGTCGCCTTTCGGGGCTTCACCGAGACGTACGAGACCATCAGAGCGGAAGGTCCGCCGGGGCGTGACATCGTCTGGGTAAGCGCCGCGGGCTCCATGCAGGCCGTGACGGTTATCGGTCCGACCAGCGGTCGCCGCGGGGCTCACTTCGCAGAAGGATCCGATCGGATCTACCTCCAAAGGGGAGACGCTCTGATCTCCATTCGATGGGACGGTACCGACGAGAAGGAGCACGTCAAGGTCCGAGGCCCCAAGCCGGCTGGCTCCACGAACGGCCTGACCCCGACCAGCCTGAAAATGGCGCCGAAGGGCGACCTTGCGATGGCGGAAATCCAACGTCATGTGTACACGCTGACAGTACCCCTGCTTGGAACGGCGACGACGATCAACGTTGGTAAGCCTTCCAGCGCATCCTTCCCGGCCCGGAAGCTCACGACTATCGGCGGCGAGTTCGCCGCTTGGGGCGCAGACGGGAGAAACGTTCACTACTCACTGGGGAACGCACATTTCGTGTACAGTCTAGATGATGCCGAGGCCTATGATGACAGCGTCGCTGTGGCCAAGAAGCTCGAAGAGGCCGAGGATGATGAAGACGGGGATGGCGACGAAGACGGAGACGATGACGAAGACGGGGATGGTGACGAAGACGGAGACGATGACGATGAAGGGGACGACGACGATGACGGCGATGATGACGACGACCCGGGATACGAGCCGCGGGAATTCCGCGTCCTCATAGAGGCCACTCGGGACATCCCGCAGGGCACTCTGGTACTGCGTGGTGCCCGGGCCATCACCATGAATGGCAGTGAGGTCATCGAAAACGCCGATATCGTCATCACCAACAACCGCATAACGGCCGTCGGCGAAGCGGGCTCGGTGGACGTGCCCGCTGGGGCAGAAGTAAGGGATGTGTCGGGTCAAACCATCGTGCCCGGATACGTAGACACGCACGCCCACCTGCGAGCCCGAGACGGCATTCACAGGTCTGACGTCTGGCCCTTCCTGGCCAACCTGGCGTATGGTGTGACCGCAACCCGCGATCCGCAGACCGGAAATACCGAGGTCTTGTCCTACTCAGATATGGTCCGGACTGGGAGCGTGCTCGGCCCGCGCGTCTACTCGACGGGACCTGGGGTCTTTTGGCAGGACGGAATCGACAGCGCGGACAAAGCCAAGGATGTCTTGTCGAGGTACTCGGAATACTTCGACACCAAGACCATCAAGATGTACGTGGCCGCCAACCGGAAGGGTCGCCAGTACATCATTCAGGCCGCGAGGGAACTGGAGCTCATGCCCACCACGGAGGGCTCGTTGAATATCAAGCAGAACCTGACCGAGACCCTGGACGGGTACCCCGGACTCGAACATTCGCTACCCATATTTCCCGTCTATGACGACTATGTGGATCTGTTCGTAGCCACGGGCCGGGTGTACACGCCGACGCTGCTGGTATCCTACGGAGGCCCCTGGGCGGAAAACTATTTCTACAGCCGGGAAAACCCGCATGATGACGCGAAGCTACGCCGGTTCATGCCGCACGACGAGGTAGACAGGCGCACGCTGCGCAGGGGTCAGTGGTTCGCTAGTGGCCAGCACGTCTTCGAACGACACGGCCGCTTCGTCAAAGACCTCGTGGAAGCCGGTGGGAGAGTCGGTGTCGGAAGTCACGGGCAGCTACAGGGTCTGGGTTACCACTGGGAGTTGTGGGCCGTGGCCTCGGGAGGACTTTCCAACCACGACGCGCTACGAGTCGCTACTATTTTCGGGGCCGAAGCGATCGGTCTTGGGGGCGATATCGGCTCCATCGAAGTCGGAAAACTGGCAGATTTGGTAATCCTGGATGCTAATCCACTGGATAACATCAGAAATACGAACACCGTCTCTCTCGTGATGATGAACGGGCGCCTGTACGAGGGAGATACGCTGAATCAGGTATATCCGCTTGAGGAGACGCTGGCTCCCTTGTGGTGGTGGGACGACGAGCCGCTGGGGGTTCCTGGGCTGGATGACTGACCGCAGTCCCAGACACCATTTCTTGTCCAATCCTCACTAGGTGGCCAGCCCGCCCGGTGCTAGTATGGTCGCTTCCGGTTCAGCCTCAGGGTTGACCGTTTTATTCTTCCAACCCCGGTATTCGAAATGGAAAACGCTTCTGTCTTTATCGAGCAAATGCTAGCAACGCTGGGCGGTTTTGTGCCGAAGGTCGTCGGCGTCAGCGCGCTGCTCATCTTCACTTTCTGGTTCGCCAAATGGGCAGCCAAGCGAGTGTTTACGGCGACCAAGGAGCACCTGGATGTGACGCTGGCCCGGTTCTTCGGTAGCGCGATCCGTTACGGTATCCTGGCCATCGGAATTTTGGGCAGCCTCCGTGTTTTCGGATTCGAGACAAGCAGTTTCGCGGTCTTGCTCGGCGCGAGTGGGCTGGCAGTCGGCCTCGCCCTTCAGGGAACCCTCTCCGATTTTTCGGCCGGGATCATGCTGATTCTCTTCCGGCCTTTTGAGGTTGGAAATGTGGTCGATGTCTCGGGTGTCAAAGGAAAGGTTGCCGCGATTTCCCTCTTTTCGACGGAGTTCGACACGCCCGACAACCTTCGCGTGATCGTGCCGAACGGATCGATATTTGGGAGCACGATCACGAACTACAATCACCATTCGACGCGACGGGTGGATGTGGCGGTGGGGACGGACTATGGAGCGAGTATCGCCACAGCCCGCGAGGTCATGGTGAAGGCCGCTGCCGGGGTAACGGGAGTGGCGGAATCGCCTGCGCCGGTTGCAGTTCTGACGGAACTCGGCGGCTCGTCTATCGACTGGAAGGTGAAGGTGTGGTGTGAGAATTCTGAATACTGGGGAGTGAAAGAGCGCCTTACCGAGGCGATCAAAAACGCGCTCGATGACGCTGGAATTGGCATTCCATTTCCGCAAATGGATGTTCACATGGACAAGGTTGGGTAGGTGCACGGCCGCTGGTCTTGTGACGAGTGAGGCGTAACGACCAAATATTGTGGGGAAGCGTGCTCGGTACGCTCACACTGGGCTTCCTTGTGGTATGGTTGGCCCCGATTGATGTGTCGGGAACGATACGGTTTCCGGCCAAACTGTTTGCCGAGAGGGTGTGGACTCTGGAGCGTTCGGGGCAGGGCACACTGACTGCCCGTCTGGAAGATCGAGTCGGTGGTGTGTCCAGCCGATACCTGGTTCAATCTGTCCAGCGGGGCGACATTGCCCAGTTCGTGATGGAATCGTCGGTTCGTCTTGGAGCCCGGCTGGGTTCGGGCGATACGGTCGGGGTGTTCACCTCGACTCGGTCGGATCGCGAACTCGCGGAGTTGGTGGGGCACGTGTCGGTAGCCTCGGCCGAGACCGAGACTTTTTCGGAGGGCGCGAAGCAGACACTCATTGACAAGGCGAGGTCTCGCCTCGAAAAGACACTCTCCCTACTGGATTTGCAGCGCCGGATCGTTTCACGGCTTCGGATTCTTAGGGATTCAGAACTGGTGTCCACCGACGAGGTTGACCGGGCTGCCCGGGAAGAAGTAGCCTTGGAAGGAGAAATTAAAGTCATTGAGGCCCAGATCGAGGTATTGGGCAGCGGGGCCCGGCCTTCCGAGCAGCGTCTCGCCACCAGCCGCGTCCAAGCCGGAATCGCGAGATTGTTAGCGCTGGAGAGGCAGCGAGATGCGTTCGCCATCATCACCCCGATCGCAGGGATCGTGACGCGCCCGGCCGGGGATTCGGTTCTGGTTCGCCTCACCGATATATCTTCCTGGGTGGTCGTGATACCGGTTCCGCTGGCCGATCGGGATCTCGTGGCAGAAGGGTCTGAATTGACTCTCTCGATAGGGGATGACAGCAGTTCCTGTTCGGTCATTCATGTCGACCGAACTGTTAGACGGGTGGCCGGGATTTCCTCGGTTCTTGCCAGCTGCCGCCCGGATCGGGTTCCGGATTCGGCTCTGGACGGTACGCCGGCTCAGGTCGAAGTTGGTTTCGAACCGGTAAGACTCAGAACGCGGGTCTTGGAAATGGTCTCTGGCCTGTTCCGCTGGAAAACTTGGGTGGAAAATGCGCCGAGAGGTTAAGTATCTAATTCCAGAAGAGGCCCGAGACGGGCTGGCTGCCTTGGTCAGCCGATACACCGTGAGGGACCCTCATGCCTCGGACGGCGGGGCATACACGGTTCGCAGCGTCTATCTGGATACGGCTCGCGGTGCGATGTACGATTTGAAACGCGAAGGGATTAGTGAGCGTGTCAAGGTTCGGGTTCGGGGCTACGGCGACGTCGGTCCGAACTCTCCTGTCGTACTGGAACTCAAGCGAAAAAGCGGGGCGATCGGCTGGAAATCTCGCGCGCATTGCACCCTTGAGGCCGCCGTCGATTGGCTGCAGCGTGGCCCAACCGGCCTACCGTTTTCGGATGCCGACAAGGCGGCGGCGATGAGCTTTCGATATTTCACTTTGAGCCATGGGCTCAAGCCAGTGGTGCTGGTGGCTTACGAACGCGAGCCGTTCCTCGGCAGGCACGATCCGACCTTGCGGGTGACCTTCGACCGAGGACTTCGAGGCCGGTTTGCCTCGCGCATCGAACGTCTCGGCTCGGCTGCGCCAGTGGGCGTATTCAGCAACCATTTCATCTTAGAGGTGAAATTCGACTACCACTTCCCGACCTGGCTAAAACCGGCGTTGGCCGATCTCGGAGCGCAGCGTAGGGCGCTCTCCAAGTATGTCCTCACGATGGATGCGTGCGCGAGAGCGACCCATGGTCGGAGGGCGCCGTTCAGCGGCGGGAGAGTCCTCCGACGTGGCCTCCCCCAGACCTCATTCTGACGCATGCTTAGAGACCTTCAAGACATAGTCGTCCTCACGCCGGTCGACGCGGCCGAAGTGGTCTCGAGCCTCGTCGTGGCGCTCGGATGCGGACTCATCACTGCCTTGATCTATCGCTGGAGCTATCGCGGAACAAGCTATGCGCCCTCCTTTGTGCGCTCCATGGTCGTCCTTCCGATGATCACGGCACTGGTCATGCTTGTCATAGGCAGCAATCTGGCCCGAGCGTTCGGGTTGGTCGGAGCCATGTCCATCATCAGATTCCGGACTGCGGTCAAAGACACGCAGGATATCGTGTTCATCTTTCTCACCTTGGCCTCTGGCTTGGCGGCAGGCGTCGGGATGTACGCCGCGGCCTGGATCGGTACCATCCTCGTCGGTGTCACCTTCTTGGCAACCGCCGGGGCCGGATTCGGCCACGTGAGGCGGAACGCCATGCTCCTAGAATTCTCCTACGACGCGGACGACTCTACTGGGCCGCCGTCCTATCAACCCGTGCTCGATCAGCACTGTCGGCAGACTTCGGTATTGAGCGTTCGACAGCCCCTGGAAAGGGAGGAGCTCGCGCTCACGCTGCACGTGCGCCTGAAGAGGTCCACCGATGCCTCGGCCATGGTTTCTGCGCTGCGGAAGACGGAACGTGTGAGCCGAGTGAGCCTTTATTACGATGATGAGGAAATCTAGAGGAGGAGTTGCTGGTCGCGATGGGTAAAGCACTTGTATTGGCACTCCTGGCATTTCCTCTGATTGCGGAGGGAGTCCGCGCTCAGCGGTCGGACGTGGTTTTTGATGACACCGTGTTGCCCGTGGTCTCGATTAGCCTCGATCCTGCAGACCTCGCTCTGATTTTGGCACCAGGGAATGAGCGAAGTGATGTCGAATACCTGGCCTCGTTTCAGTGGTCGTCGCCGCTCCTGGATGCCACGGTTGACAGCGTCGGGTTCAGACTTCGGGGCAATACTTCTCGCGTATCCCAGAAGAAGTCGTTCAAGGTGTCCTTCAACGCCTTCACGTCCGGAGGATGGAGGGGGCTGGATAAGCTGAACCTGAACGGTGAGCACAACGACCCGACCATCATGCGATCAAAGATGGCATGGGATCTGTTTCGCGATTTTGGGGTGCCGGCGTCTCGGGCCAATCATGTAGAGCTGTACGTGAACGACGTCTACTTCGGGCTCTACGTGAACGTCGAGCATGTCGACGAAGAGTTCCTGGACCGCTACTTCGAGACCGAGTCCGGAAATTTGTACAAGGCGTTGTGGCCGGCGGATCTCGCCCGGGTGGGTCCGACCGGCGACTCCTATCGGCCGACGTCCGGCGATCGAAGACCCTATGACCTCACCCAAGGAGCGTCCGACGCGGAGGGCTATGATGACCTTGCGACACTCATCAACGTCATAAATTCTACCAGCAACTCAGGATTCGGCGGGGCCATTGAGCGAGTCTTCAACGTGAATGGCTTCCTGAAGGCGCTCGCGGTGACCGCACTCACGGGCAGTTGGGACACCTACTGGTTCCTGAAGAACAATTTCTATCTGTACAACAACCCCCGGACGGGCCGTTGGGACTATATCCCCTTCGACATGGACAACAGTTTCGGCATCTGGTGGGATGGGATTTGGCCGGGCCTGAACTGGAACAACCGGGATATCTATGCTTGGGGGCATCCGTCGGAAGATCGGCCCCTGACCAGGCGCATCATGGCCGTCCCCGAGTTTCGGGAGCGCTATACCTACTACATACGGGAGTTGCTGGACGATCTCTTTGTGCCGTCGCGCCTGGAGGCGGAAATTGGCCGCCTCAAGGCCATGACGGAGGGCGCGGCTGAGGCGGATCAGTTTCGAGTCCTGGACTACGGGTTTTCGACCCAGGACTATCATGATTCGTTTCTCCTGGCACTGGCGAATCGTGACCCGCAAAGGCAGGGCCACGTGAAGTCAGGGCTGTCGCCATACATCTCGGAGCGCTTTTCTTCCGCCCTGGGCCAGCTGGATTCCGGCGGGATTGCGCCATTGATCTCCGATGTGCGGCTGTCTCTGGAACGGCCCCGCCCAACGGATCCTCTGGGGGTGACCGCTCGTGTCGAGTCCCGCAGCCTGTCATTGATCGAGGTGGAGTATTGGCCAGACCGACCCGGACGTTTCACAGTTGAGATGACCAGGGTGGCCGGGTCTGCCGCGAATGATCCCATCGATGCCTTCTTCGAGGCGACCGTACCTCCTCTGGGTGGAGTCGGCACCTTGGATCTCCGGATCCACGCCGTGGGCGAAAATGGAATGGAGAGGGAGACGTCTCTTTTGCGGATTGGCGTCGATTGGTCTGCACCACCGCTGTATATCAACGAAATCATGGCACAGAACGCGTCAACGTTATCCGATGAGTTCGGTGAGTTCGCCGATTGGGTGGAGCTTTACAACGGCGGAGACGTCTCCCAAGACTTGTCGGGGATGACCCTGACAGACGACCCCTTAGTGCCGGCGAAATGGACGTTGCCGGACGTCCTCATGCCGGCCGGCTCACATCTTCTGCTGTGGTTGGACGGGCAGCCCGAGCAGGGCCAGTTCCACGGCCCCTTCAGGCTCTCATCCGACGGGGAAAGCGTGTCGCTGTTCGAGGTGACCGGGCTGCAGGTCGATGCCGTTTCGTTCGGAGCCCAGTCTACGGATCTTTCCTGGGCCCGCCTCGGAGACGGTCTGCCCGGATTCGCCCAAAGCCAACCGACTCCCGGAACGCCCAATCCTCTTGTTGGAACGGATTCTAGCCCCTTGCCCAAGCGCCCAGCCTTGATCACCGCCTACCCGAACCCCTTCCGTGGGTCACTCACTATCTCGGCGCCGGGACCCGTGGACGTTTTCGATGTCCTGGGTCGCCGGGTTTACCACTCGAAGGAGTCCCAGCGGCGCGTCTGGGATGCCTCGGCCTTCCCCGCGGGGCTCTATTTCGTCCGCATGCTGGGTCCGGATGGAGGAGTCATCGCGTCACTTCCTGTCTTGAGGTTGAAATGACCCGATTGTCGCCAGACTCCCCCCGGGCTTTCCAAGACGATGGCAGATCCGTCCGAATTGACGTTCACGGATGTACTGTCGCCGCGGCGCTGGGCCTGATTCGGGCGACCGTTTCGGAGGCTGCGAGGAAGGGCCGTGCGACCGTGGAAGTGATCCACGGGATGGGAGGCGACGGGTCCATCCGCGCCGGGCTCAGGCGGGTACTCCGAGAAGGGGAGTGGTCCGACTATGTGAGTGGCTCCCTCGAGATCGGCGGCGGAGGCCGTACAACGATCCATCTCCCGCTGGGCCGCACCCCGGATCCTGGTCGCATTGACAGGAAAGACGTTATGCTCTGAGGGTCGAATCAGAATCCGGGGTGAAGATTCTCCGCGGCTGATGGCCGGAACTTGCCGAGGCCGGTCGGAATACGTACCATCTGCCCCGCGATCAAGCTCCGCCTTGAGACCGTGTCACCTGCCCTGGTGGCGGAATTGGTAGACGCGCTAGGTTCAGGACCTAGTGAGCATTATAGCTCGTGGAGGTTCGAGTCCTCTCCAGGGCACACAACAAGACTTATCCGTCACTGGGTAGGCCCTTTGTCGTACATGGGATTACGGCATTTGTCGTCTTGGGTCGTTCTTCGATTGTAGGCCCGATAATCCTATCGCGGTCCCGATGGCCTCCGCGGGGGCGCGCTGGCTACCCTTCCACCACTCCGTTTCGCCAGGCCCATGCAATCGTCTGAGCGCGCGTCGCCACGTCCAATTTTCCGTAGATGCCATTGGCGTGCTTCTTTACGGTGCTCTCTGAGATGAACAGTCGTTCGGCGATCTCCTTGTTCGAGTCACCCGCCGCGATCCGCTGAAGGACCTCGCGCTCTCGATGACTCAGGGTCTGCAACAGGTCGTTGCCTCCTCGATGTCCCGATCGGTTACTCTTCACGAATAGAGCTGCGATCCGGCGACTCAGCCAACCCGACTCGCCCACGGCGATTCCGCGAACTGCCTCAACGATCGTCGCGAGTGGTTCCTGCTTGGTCAGGTAGCCAGCTGCACCCGAGTCGAGAACGGCAAATATGTAGTCTTCATCTTCGTAGGCACTCAGAACGAGTACCTGTGTGCGCGACTTCGCCTGGAAGAGACGGAGGGTCACCTCGACTCCGCTCATTCCGGGCATTTCTAAATCCAGTACGAGCACGTCTGGATTCAGCGCATTTACGAGTTGGATTGCGGCCTCACCATTTGAGGCTTCCCCAACGACCTGCATGCCAGCCTCTCGGTCGAGGCGTCTGGCTACACCCTCGCGAAAGGCGGGATGGTCGTCGGCCAGTACAATACGGATGGGATCCATGACAAATTCCACATGGTGAGCCGTTGGCGTCGGACGCCTGCGGACAATCGGGCACCACGGCCGGAGTCTGGTTTGACCCGCTGATGCATAGGGTAGAAGATCCGTCATTCAAATGTCGTTCACAGTGTACCCAAGTACCAATTTTCGTATGATTGCCACTCTATCGAGTCCGAATGTCCCATCACCCTTTCGTCTTGCATCGGAATGGACGCTTGATGTCCGGCATGGCTGCGTTGTGGGTAGTGGTTGCGCTGCTGCCAGTCAGATTGGCCGCCCAGACCGCGCCAACGTTCGACGTCATACGCATAGGTGTTGAGCAGGGGCTCTCGCATCGACTGGTGTATGACATACTGGAAGATCGACAGGGCTACATGTGGTTCGCCACACGGGAGGGGTTGAACCGGTTCGATGGCCACCGCTTCGTCGTGTACACCCATGAACCGGGCGACTCCCTCTCCATACCCAGCTCGCAGGTTACTCGCCTCTTCGAGAGTTCTGATGGAACACTCTGGATGGGGGTCCCAAATGGAGGCCTCGTACGATTTGATAGGTCGACCGAGACGTTTCGAAGCGTCCGTTCTCGGCCAGATGCCACACCACAACTGATGACCGAGTCAGTGACCGACATTGCCGAAACACGGGATGGCACGCTCTGGGTCAATACCATGAGTTCTCGCATTTTCCGACTGGACCCCAATGCCAGTGAGTTGGAGTACGTGCCCGTAACCGATGGCCACCGCGACGTAGTACCGAGCGGCAAGTTTGCCATTGATCCGTCGGGGCAGATAATCCTCGCCTGCTCGGTGAAAGGTATAAATGAGTTTTCTCTGGGGTGGCTCGATCCAGTGACCAACGTCTGTTCCATGGGAGACGGTATTTCTGAAACCAGCCACCTGGGTGGGATTGATTTCGAACCCGATGGATCGGCGGTATTTGCTGCAGTCAGTCAAGTTGCTACGGGCAGAGACCAGGTCAGAGTGGTGCGTTGGGATGGTCAAATCAGATGGTCTGTTACTGTCGATGCATCTCTAGCCCACGACGTCCTCGTCGACGACCGCGAACAGATCTGGGTGGCCACCAACGCGGGGGTCTTTCTAATTGGACCGACGGGACGAGTCATTACCCACTTCACTCAGAGCCAGGTCGACAACAAGACTCTCTCAGACGATCGGGCTGCTGCGGTGGCACGCTCACGGGATGGGGCGATCTGGATCGCCACTGAGGACGGCGTGACGGTTTTTACACCCACCAACACTCCCTTCCGGGCTATTCGGAGTCGTCCGGGTGATCCAACCTCCCTGGGCGATCCACGTGTGAATGCAATCCTGGAGACCAGCGACGGCGCACTCTGGGTTGGCACATCGAAGGGTCTCTATGTTCGTTCCGGGACCACTGAGGGGTTCGAGTCAATCGATTTACCCGATATGCCCGGTGTGGCTTCCGGAACGCAGGCCAGGATCTGGTCGATGATCGAAGCTGCGCCTGGGGTAATTTGGTACGGCACGGCTAGGGGTGGGCTGTACCGAGTTGACACAGCTGCACGGAGCGTCCGCCGCCTACTGCCTCTTCATCAACTGACCGCCAGTCGATACGGAGTCGACCTCCCAGCGATAGACAGGCTTTCGATCCCCTTCATCGGCCGGGATCGAGTCGGAAACCTGTGGCTGACCACCCAACAAGCCGTGTTTCGAGCCGATTCCCTTGAAGTCACACTGGTTGCGTCGAAAAGTGCGACTTCCGTGCCTGTCGACAGGTTCGTCAATGTATTGATACAGGACGTCCGCGGGGAATACTGGGCCGGGAATACCCTTGGTCTGCAGGCCTTCGACGTGGACGCCGGGACGTTTCGGGCCGTGGGAGGGACCGGGATTCGGGACCGCGGGCTGAGTTTCCGGTCGGTCTGGACAATGGCCGAGTCCCCACTTACACCGGATGCGCTCTGGGTTGGGACGATTGGTGGTGGTCTCAATCGGTATGATGTCAAAACGGGTCATTTCACCTGGTATACCACCGCCGACGGGCTTCCGAACAACACTATTTTTGGCATTCTTGTGGACGACCGCGGACTGTTGTGGTTGAGCACGACGAATGGGCTTGCCCGATTCGATCCCCGTTCAGGATCCGTGGAGCGATTTTCACGGCGTGACGGGCTGCATGACAATGAATTCGACCTTCTTGCGTACCACAAGGGAAAGGTCTCTGGGAAAATGTGGTTCGGTGGTCCGACTGGATTGACGGAATTTCACCCTGATTCCGTCGCGACCAGCAGGTCTGATTTCCAGGTGATGGTCTCGGGAATCAGCGTCTTAGACCGACCGTATCCGGGTATCGTTGGCGACGGGGACACGCTACGCCTGTCGCGGACGGAGAACTCGCTGGGATTCCAGTTTTCCGCAGCCGACCTGTTGCACCCCAACGATGTGGCCTACCGCTACCGGCTGGTGGGATACGACGACGACTGGCGCATGAATGATGCCACGCGCCCCGAGGCGTCCTATACGCGTCTGCCACCGGGCTGGTATACGTTCGAGTTGCAAGCCGCCGGGCCGGGCGGAATCATCCGTGGAAAGGCAACCCGTCTGGTCATCCAAATTGTACCGGCGTTGTGGCAGACGGGCTGGTTCAGGTTCTTATTCCTGATCCTCGCCCTGGGCGCATTTGGCTGGGTGGTTTCATCGGTACAACGGCGCAAAGAACGGCGCAAAGGAAGACGAGCAATGGAGATCGCAGGTCGCGATCTGGAGCTCAAACGTCTACTTGCCGAGCGAGAAGAGCAGGAACGCGGCAGGCTTGCACGCGAGATTCATGACGGACCTATTCAGACCCTCTACAGCGTGAACCATCGGCTGGAGGAAGCGTTGCCGGACGCACTCGAGATCAGCCGGAGTGACATACAGGGGCTTGCCTCAGAATTGCGCGCCATATGCGAGCAACTGCGGCCAGCGCTTGTCGCCAATCTTGGGCTGGAAGAGGCGATGCGTGCACGTATACGATCGCTCTCGCATCGGCACCCCCGGCTCCATATTTCGTTCTCTTTCAGCCCGGACTGTTCAGAACTGGACGCCGCGACCGGTCACGCGTGCTACCGTATCGTGCAGGAGGCCCTGACCAACATTGTTCATCATGCCGATGCTACGCGCGCGGATGTTCGGCTCTCTCACGATCACGCCATGTGTCGGCTGCACGTTTCGGACAACGGTCGCGGATTCGACCCGCCCACAGACTGGCTGGAACTCGCCCAGCGCGGCCACTACGGTCTCGTGGGCATGCGAGAGCGGGCCGAGATGCACGGGGGGATCTGCCGGATAGACACGGCACCGGGCGAGGGGACGCGTATTGAGGTGGATTTCCCCATTTCGAGTTCACAACCTGGTCGCTGACGTACAGGGTCGGACTACTGCCCATGGACAGACGCGAGCGAGATCGTCTGGGCCAAAGGTTCTAGTAAAAAGTCACCGGTCAGGCAACGGGTTTTGCACCTAGGGCTACGCCTCGGCGCTGCGGCACGCAGTAGCTATACGTAACCCATTGGTGTGCACCGTGAATCGACTGATCCTGCTCTCGGCCGCCTTGTTTTTCGTCACGATTGGCGCACGTGGACAGGTTTTTACGGCCACATGGCCCCTGTTGAATCCGCAGCAACAGCCCTGACCATCTATGTCACGTTCGGCGGGTGATGCAGTGATTTGGATGGTCACGTTCGGCCCTGAGTGGATGCAACAGTGGGGCGTTGCGGACTACAAAAGTTTTGGTGAATCCCATGAAGAAAGGTCTCGTCGCCGGGTTTATCCTGGTTCTAACGTGTCTGACCGGTAAAGCATACGCTCAGACGGACTCTGTAACCTGGTCACTCAGCAGCGCGACACTCATGACGTCAAGTACGTCTGGGAACGTGACGGCATTGGACGCGACACTCGCCGGAGGCTCCAATCCAACGATCTCGGTCTTGGACTACACCGCCTCGGGCCAGAGGCTTTGGGCAGGATTCGGAGGATGGAGTGCGGGCCCACGCGATGTCACCCGTTATCTCCAATTCGACTCGACGCCCATCGCGGGGAATTCCTGGACGGTCACCAACGTATCGTTCAACTACGGGGAGGCCGTGCTGGACGGCCGCGTGGTGTCTGACGCGTACTATTCCACCGACGGATTCAGCACGGAGACACAGCTCAACGGATCGGCACTCGCGTATTCGGGCGCATCGATGAGCACCTTTACGGCCGCACTGAACGTGGTGGTTCCAGCGGGTAGTCCATTCTCGATCCGGATCTATCCGTACGCGATCGTGGCGCAGAGTCCCATTGCCCCACAGCGAGCGGTGCACAATTCGGTCGTGATCTCCGGTTCGGCAAGGCCGTCCGATGACGTTCCATTGCCCACTTGCGATTTTCTCTGCAATGTGGATTTTGAGGAGTTTTCGGGCATAGCCGCCCCCACCACATTCATTCAGACCCCTCAAGAAGGTGTGCTCTGTTGGAATACGACGGCATCAGACGGTTTGATCGAGATTTGGAACGGAGCTGGCATGGGTGTCCCTGCCTTCATGGGCGACTATTTCGCCGAGTTGAACGCTACGGAGACTGCCACGCTGTATCAGACGTTCTCGGGGGTCATGGGGACGGTAGTCACGATTTCCTTCGCGCACCGTGGCCGGTATGCTAGTCCCGATGTGATGGATGTTACGGCCGTAGACGCAAACGGTTTGGTGACCATGATTGGATCCTATTCCAATTCGAACGCGGGTTGGACTTATTACACGGAGTCGTTCACGGTCCCCACGACCGGATTGATTGAACTGCGGTTCAATTCTATCTCGTCGAACGGCGGAGCGGGTCCGGCAAATGGAGGCAACTTTCTTGATGCCGTTTCGATCACGTGTCCCACCGGAATCTGCGGTATCAAGTTTAACGATCTCAATGAGAATGGAGAGATAGACCCTGACGACCCCGGATTGGCAGACTGGATCATTCAGTTGGCGGGTCCCATCGACCTGACTACGGTAACCGACGACGAGGGCAAGTTTTGCTTTGCCGGCCTTCCGCAAGGCGATTACACCGTCTCCGAAGCGCAGCAAGAGGGTTGGACCCAGACGTTCCCGCCGAGTCCGGGTACCCACCAGATCGCGATCACCGATGGAACCGAGTTGGAGGGTATCAACTTCGGCAACATGGTCGAACCGCTCGGCGAATGCATCGCTCCCCCCGGCGAGATGGTCGGCTGGTGGTCAGGTGACGACCACGCATTGGACCTCTCCGGTCTAATGA
>CAYXSE010000014.1:22517-26485 GCA_964466675.1 uncultured Rhodothermales bacterium
CAACTTCACCTTTACGGCTGATGCCGGCACCTACCAACTTGAAGAGGAGGTCCCGGACGGCTACGTTCAGACCGAGCCGGACGGCACCACGTACACCATCACTATCGTCGCGGGCCAAACGGCGACTGGTTTCGCGTTCGGCAACATGGAGGTTGCGTTAATAGAGTCGGCTACTGAGTGGATGTGCGTAGCAGGTGAGGGCGGTCCATATGTCCAACTGGCCGTAGTCTACAACGGGATCGGTCCGTTGGGTGCCATTGAGGTAACCTCACTGACGTCCGGCGTCTCCTTCACGATAACCAGTCCACCGCCGCCGTATCCGATAAATCCGGGGATACCGGTGGTGTTTGACATCGAGTTCACGGGGCTCGCCGTGGGCACGTCGGCACAGCTGTTGATCAGCATGTTCGGACCCGAGGACCAGTTCGGAGTGGCCCCGAGTTACGGCGACAGGACGGAAACCGTGATACGACCGGGAGGCCTAGACTTCCCAGTATCCGCATACTGTCCCAATGTGATTTATGGAGAGGTACGCCAGAGGCAGAAAGAGAATATGAGTCCGGATTTCCCGAAAGCTGGATGGACAATTACCGTTCGAGTTCGGCACCCGTCGAGTGACTCGGATGAAGTCCAAACGAGGCAGACGCAGACCAACGACGCTGGCATTTACGCAGTCGAAGGTCTGCTCGGTGCAAATTCGGTCTTCGAGATATTC
Organism: uncultured Rhodothermales bacterium; assembly: GCA_964466675.1. Taxonomy (GTDB): domain Bacteria; phylum Bacteroidota; class Rhodothermia; order Rhodothermales; family UBA10348; genus CAYXSE01. The sequence goes on from CAYXSE010000014.1 coordinate 23,233, forward strand.
GTTAAGAAATCAACCATCTTCGACCGTTGGGGTATGTACGAGCCCAAGGACGGCTTCTTCGGTAGAAGATTTGAGATGGGAAAGCTATCCATGGAATTGAACTTTGTGATGGACGACCAAACCTCGACGGGTACCGAAATCGATAGGCTCTCAGAGGAGGTCCCGGTCGAGTATTCGCTCGAGGTTAACTATCCGAATCCATTCAATCCGTCAACCAGGATTGAATATGCATTGCCGGAAGTAGAGCACGTTCGATTGGATGTCTTCGACGTGCTCGGCCACCTGGTCGCGACCCTTATCGACAGCGTCCCGCCTCCTGCACAATATGGCGTGACCTTTGATGCGGGGCGTTTGCCTAGCGGGGTATACATGTACCGTATGACTGCCGGATCGTTCGTCCAGACCAATCGGATGCTTTTGGTGAAATGATGTAACTGTCAATGGATGCCTACCGCGCTCACACAGCCCCAGCCTCGCGAGACGCAAGCGGGATGGTAACCGAAATGCGGCTGCCGGCGCCAAGTCCAGCCGAGTGTGCACTGACGGAGCCACCGAAAGCCGTTGTGGCCGCCTCGACAATCGCCAGGCCAAGCCCACTGCCGACGCGCTCTTTGACCGATGTGGTATTGGCGCGGTAGAACCGGTCAAAGAGGTGGGCCCCATCCTCAGTGCCGAAGCCAATCCCATCGTCAGTGACTGTCAGTGTTGCGGATTGCGAGTCGTGACGGAGGTCCACGTGAATCTGTCCTCCGGGATTCGTGTACTTCAGTGCATTGTCAAACAGATTGTCAGCGATCTGGGCGAGCCCGTCCCGGTTCGCGGAAACCAGGCACCCACCGGACAAGGAGTGCGAGAACGTTCTGTCCTCGGCTGCGGCACGGTCTTCAAATCTGCTCAGATGCTCAAGGACGACGGTGCGCATATCCAGCGACGAGAAACCGCCGCGCCGAAGCCGTTCCGCCGAAGAAATCTGAAGCAGCGAACGAATGATCGCGTTCATCCGATCGATATCGCCTAGGGCCATCTGGAGGCCTGGCGCGAGGTGCGCCGATACCAAGTTGCTGCGGAGGGCGAGTTCAAGTTCGCCGCGGATGGCTGCCAGGGGGGTAACTAGTTCGTGGGCTGCGTTCGCAGAAAAACGACGCTCTCGGTGGAAGGAAGCCTCTATCCGGTCAAGAAGGTTGTTGATAGTATCTCCCAATCGCGTGAGTTCATCCTGAACTCCTGGCTTGATGGGAACCCTTCGGTCCAGGCTTCTCACGCCGATTTCATTGGCGGCGCGCGTGATGCTCGCAACAGGTCGCAATGCTCGTCGCGCTAGCAGGAATCCGCCGGCGAAAGCGAGCACACACGAGGCCAGCACGCCAACTAGGAACGTCCGAATCAGTCGATCAAGATCCTGATGAAGAGACCACTCGACACCGGAGACCTCGAGCCAGCCGGTATGAGTCCCCGCGGATGAGATCAGCGGGTGATAGTGACTGCGAATTGGGCCGGCGTCCCATGTCTGACCTGATACGGTGATCACTGGTTCAGCGGGCAGCATCACCAGCAGGGGGACATGACCTGCCAAATTTGGACTCTCGTACAGGATTCTACCCTGGACATCGAGCAGGCGAACATAGGTTCCGAGAACTCCCTCGGTCCGGTAAGCCACAGACCCCTCGTCGCTGAGATTCGATAGTGTAAATCCAGACTCTCCATATTCGACGTACGCCAGAAGAGCCTGCTTTTCATGTGCTAGGTGCTGATCGAAGTCCCGATGCAGGCTTCTGTGCAGATTCACATACGTGAAGGCGGTGAAACCGGCCAGCAGCACCATCATGCTCGCTCCGTACCAGAGGGCCAGGCGGGTCGAGATGGACCACTCGCGCGGATTAAAGAGGTGCATCATGCTAGGCAGGGTTGCATCAAAAGAACTGGTTTCACTCTTCGTTTGACCGAACTCGATAGCCGATCCCCCGAACGGTTTCAAGCTCCAGTCGCGAACCGCCCGCTGACCTCAGTTTGTTGCGCAAACTCGAGACCGTTACGTCGATGACGTTGTCGCTCACGTACATCGCGCTCCCCCACACGCGCTCTGCCAAAATACTCCGAGAGAGCACAGCCTCCGGGTTACGAAGCAGAGCCTCGAGAAAGGAGAACTCCTTCGGCCTCAGGGTCAGTTCGGTTCCGTCTAACGAGACGGTCCGGCGCTCCGTGTTCATGAGCAACGGCCCCAATATCAGCGTGAAGTCCTGCGTCGAGAGCGGCGGCCTCCGGGTCACCGCACGTATTCGAGCCAGGAGTTCCTCGAAAGAAAATGGCTTGGCGAGATAGTCATCCGCGCCGGCGTCGAGTCCCGCGATTCTGTGGGCGACATCTTCGAGAGCGGTCAGCATAATGATAGGTACCGTCAGGCCATCTTTCCGAAGGCTCTCGATCAGGGTTCGTCCATCTCGCTTCGGAAGGCGCCAGTCAACGAGGAGTGCATCGTATGCGTTTACCCGCGCCATGTCTTCGCCCTCCGATCCATCATACGCGATGTCCACCGTGAAGCCCTCAGCCTCGAGTCCACGGCGCAACAGGTCGGCGAGACGAATTTCGTCCTCAATCAGCAGGACCCACATAGTGCTTTGATGTTGTTTTCCGAAGTAGCAATAGTAGTCCTGAATGGACCAACCTTAAGGATTTTTAAGGTCTTCTTCAGAGGCATTTAAGGGTGCGCGGGGTATTCTGCCGGACGAGCTTACCAGCCATCGATTTGGCGTGGTGCCAATTTACGACAGTTATAATTTACACCTCTAGGGGATCAAGACTATGTCGGAGACAACTGACCGCCGGATCCGTCCGACGATTTCCATCGTTGCCGGAACGCTAGCCGTTCTGGTGCTCCTATTGTCGGCGTATACCGGCAATTTTTCAGCGCCTCAAACTGAGTCCGCATCTTCCTCTCCCGGAGATAGGGGCGAGTTGGAGATCCGCGTGAAGATGACTGAGTTTGCCTACGCCCCAGACACTCTACGCATCCCTGCGGGGACCGTGGTAAAGCTAATACTGGAAAATGCGGGCGTGGTGCCCCATGAGTTCATGGCTGGGCGGCATGTCAATGCTGACGGCACGACGTTCACCCAAGACTTGTTCGACGGAGTCGAAGTCGAGATGGGCATGGAAGGGATGGACCACGAGGGCATGGAAGGGATGGACCACGAGGGCATGGAAGGGATCGCGGAAGAGGACAAGTCTGAGATCGAGTAAGACGACAAGAAAGCGA
>CAYXSE010000015.1:0-16902 GCA_964466675.1 uncultured Rhodothermales bacterium
GGTTTAGCGATCCTTCCAGGACGCGGATGTTGTCTGTGACATTTGCGGCGATGTATTCCACCACCTCAAACGGCAGGTCTAGTCCGTGACGGTTGGCACCTCGCTGGAGAATGGCAATGCGCGTCTCGAAGTCAGGGGGCTGCACATCGGCACTCAATCCCCAACGGAATCGCGAGAGAAGTTTCTCTTCGACGCCCACGATTTCCGACGGCGCTCGGTCGGCACAAAGCACGATCTGTGCGCCTCCTTGGTGCAAGTCGTTGAAGAGGTGGAAAAACTGTTCCTGAGTCTTCTCCTTTCCGCTGAAGAATTGGATGTCGTCCACGATCAGGACGTCGATCTCGCGGAAGGACCGTGCGAACTCACCGAGCATGTTGTGCTGGACCGCGTGAACGAAACAGTTCGTGAACGCCTCGCTGGTGAGGTAGAGCACATTGAGTTCAGGGTGTGCATCGGCGACAAGATTGCCGATGGCGTGGGCCAGGTGAGTCTTCCCGAGTCCGACCTTGCCATAGATCAGAAACGGATTGAAGCTGGTGGCACCCGGACGCTCCGCAACCGCAAGCCCAGCACTTCGCGCCAGCCTATTGCAATCGGCCTCGATGAAGTCATCGAATGTGTAAGATGGATTTAGAGTACTGGGCCGACCCGGGGCGGGCGTCGGCTCCGGGGTCTGTGGCTTGGCGGATATCTGGGCGGCGGAATCCTGATTGGCGGAGTCCCGACTCGCGGAGTCATGCTTCCCCGATTTGGGGCCACGATTGGTCACCACTTGGAAGTGGATCTCAGGCGGATGGCCACCAAGGGAGGCCATGGTCTCTCTGACTAGGTCTGTGTAGTGTCGGGAGACCCACGTGCGGTGGAAGTCGTCCGGAACACCCAGCGTAAGGCGGGGCGAATCAGAGTCGACGGCGTAGTGTAAAAGCTCAACCGGTCGTATCCAGGTATTGAACGGTTGAGCCGGCACGGCACGTTCGAGCGAGTTCTTGCACTGTTCCCAGAGCGAAACGGACGCTGACGTCATGCGGGCAGTAGAAATGGGGCGAGAGGAGGAGGGGCGAGTGTCACCTATGGTAGCGATTGATCTTCGCGCCCGGCAAGCACAGACTGTACCTACTTATCCACCTCGCCTCCCCCTATATCCACATCCTGCCGTGTGGAAAAAAAAGGAGAGGTTGAACGCGTCTTTTTGCTTGACCGGTTCAAACAGCGTCGAATCGGGCGATTATCTCGGCAGCGTGCTCACCCACTTTCGGCTTCACGATGATATCCACAAGAATACCCTTCTCATCAATGAGAAACGTGGAGCGCTTCGTGCCCATGTACTTACGTCCGTACAGACTCTTCTCCACCCACATTCCGTAGGCATCCAGAACGGTGTGTTCCGTGTCTGCGATAAGTGGGAATGGCAAATTGTGTTTTTTGGCGAACCGGATATGCTTCGCCGGGGGATCGTCCGAGACGCCGACGATATGCACATCCGCTTCCTTGAGCGAATCGAAATGGTCTCTCAGGTTGCAGGCTTGCCTCGTGCACCCGGGGGTGGCGTCTCTTGGGTAGAAATAGAGAGCCACTTTTTTGCCTTCGAAGTCGGCCGAAGAGATAGCCCCGTCCTGGGTTTCCCCGGAGAACTCTGGCGCTGGTGCTCCGATTTCTGGCATGACTGATGGGTGTTTAATCGCGGAGTTCAGAGAACGTAAGCAGGATGCCGTCCATATCCTCAATCGTGAATTCAATGACTCCAAATAGGCGCGGCTCCAAGTCTCGAACGAGGGGCACACGGCCTCGGATTCGCTTGTAGAGATCCTGCACGCCGACAATTGGAATGTGAAGCATGATCCGATCCTCCATGGACGGCTGACGATAGTCCAGGTTGGAATCCCCGGAGGTCGACCTCAGGACAATCCGGAGCTCTCCTGCTCTCAGGAAGGCTCTCGTAACGTCGTCTTTGCCCGTTATGCGGACCAATTGAAAGCCCAGCAGGTCCTGGTAGAACTCGACAGACCGGTTGACATCAGCCACGGGGAAGCTCGGAATCAGGCCTTGTTTGCTCATTCGTTGCGCATCCCTCTTGGTTCTCGAATAGGCCGTCGCCTAGTCTGCGGTGTCCGAAAGCCATAATACGAGGCGTGCATGTAGCTTCGGTCCTACGGCTTCGAGGAGGTCGCTCGATTCGGCTTTCCGAACCCCTTTGACCGACCCGAACTGCTTGACCAGCTTACGAGCCGTGAGTTCACCGATGCCAGGAACGTCCTGAAGTTCAGAACGAAGGTCCTTCTTGCGTTGTTTTCGTTGCAGCTGGACCGCAAACCTGTGGGCCTCGTTGCGCGCTTTCTGGAGTAAGTGGAGCGACGTGCTGGCCCGGGGGATGTGGACGGATTCTTTGTCGCCCGGGAAGAATACCTCCTCCAGGCGCTTGGCCAATCCTACCACGGGAAATTCCCCGTAGACACCCGCGTTGCGAAGGGCCTCGACGGCGCTTGAAAGCTGCCCCTTGCCCCCATCGATGATGACGAGGTCGGGGAGAGAGCCGTTCTCTTCCACCCGGCGGGTGTATCGGCGCTCGACGACCTCGAGCATGGAAGCGTAGTCATCGGATCTACCACCGCCAACCGATCGGATCTTAAAGGACCGGTATTCTGAGTTTCTCGGCTTTCCGTCCACGAATACGACGCAGGAGGCGACTACGCCCGTGCCTCCAAGATGGGAAATATCGAAACACTCGATCCGTCGAGGAGGGCGCGGCAATCGAAGGTCGTCCTGAAGCTGGCCTACCGCATGCGGGATTCTTCCTTCGCCCTGCCTCACGCGCTGGAGGCGAAACTCTTCCAGCAGGAGCGAGGCGTTGGAGGCCACCATCCGGACCAATGCGGCTTTGTCTCCGCGCTTGGGTTCGTGGATGAGGACGTTGCGTCCTTTCTGATCGCGTAAAAACGCGGCCAGGACTCCCTGGTCCTCCAAAGGGGTGGCCAGAAAGACCTCGTCCGGAAAGAAGGTGGCTTCGCTGTAGTACCGTTCCACAACCAGTTGCATGAGCGACTCGTCCGACTCGCCCTCGATCCGGTTCAATTGCTGCTGACGGTTGCCGATGATCTTGCCGTCTCGCACCTGAAACATCGTGGCACTGGCGATGCCCTCCTCCCGGTCGATAGCGATGGCGAAGAGGTCGCGATCGACTTCCTCAAGGCTCACCACCTTCTGCCTCTGAGCGTATTTTTCCAGCGATTCGATGCGGTTTCGGAGGTCGGCGGCGATCTCGAAATTCGTGGCATCCGCCTGGTCCTTCATTTCATCCTTGAGGAGCCGGATGAGCGTGCCGGTCTTCCCGTTCAGCAGTTGCTCTACCTGCTTTACGGTGATGTCGTAGCTGGCCTCGGTCTGCAGGCCGACGCACGGGCCTTCGCACTTCTGGATGTGGTACTGAAGGCAAAGCGAGTATTTGCCGGCAGCGATGGGCTTCGGCGTGAGCTTGAGGGAGCACGTCCGCAATCGGAAGATGTACCGGATGGTATCGAGCATGAGGCGCATGCTCTTGACATCTGTGTACGGACCGAAATATTTCGAGCCGTCCTTCTTAACGCGCCGAGTGGGAAATACGCGCGGGAACGGCTCCTTCTTTATGACGATGTACGGATAGGACTTGTCGTCCTTGAGATTGACGTTGTACCGGGGGCGAAGCTGCTTGATGAGATTATTCTCAAGGATGAGCGCCTCCGCCTCGGTGTCCGTCACGATGATCTCGACGTCGGCCACCTTCTTGACGAGCGCTCTCAGCCGACCTTCCCGGTGGTTGGACTCCCGGAAATAGGAGTTTACTCGGGACCGCAGGTTCTTGGCCTTGCCCACATAGAGCACCTTCCCGTCCGCGTCCTTGTGCTGATAGACGCCCGGGCGTTTGGGCAGGTTTTTCAGCTTTGCTCGGAGTCCGTCTTTCATGGGCCAGGAAAACGAGTCGCGGCTGGCAAAGGTTCTGGGGCTCGGGTCCGGCCGGTCGGCACGTGGATCAAAAAAATACGCTCACGACACGATGACGACTGACGAAGCCGGCTCGGACAATCGCGATTTGTGCACCCACGTTTTCTACCGTGGTCGAGCAGATGGCGCGTTGTCCCTGGGCCTTGCACCGAGCACGTAACAAAGTGAGTATATATGTCGCCCACCCTTGCCCGCGATGAATAGGAGCTACCATCATGCCCAGATCGGTAACACCCGGCTGGGAATCGCTCCTTCTTAACTCACCGACTCCCAACCAGTCGTCATCCCGACAGAGGACAAAGAGTTCTTGGCGATCGATCAGGTTGCCCGAGTAGTCCTGAGCCCAGGCATTGGCATCTTCTTGACTCTGAATACAGGCCTGCTGAAAGGCGACGGTGCGGTCCAACTCCGAGGCCGTTAGCAATCGAAAATCAAGGCCGTCGGCATCCGGGTGGAAGGCGGAGCGCTCGGTGTTAGTCTCATACAGGTAGGTATGGACGGTCACCTTTTGCTGTCTGTCCAGGCAGTAGGACATGCAGGACGGATCGATGGTGCTTGCGACGGCCTGAGTCAGGCTCGCTCGGGCCAAAACATGATCGAAGAGACGCCGACCCTGTTCCTCGAAGGCCGGTCGTACATAAAACTGGAGTAGAGTCCCTCCCTGATCGGCTGCGTAGTAGCCTGCTTGCTCGCCAGCCACTCGGATCTCTGAATGTGCCGCGGGAGTGGTGACACCTAAGTCCCACACCCCATCCATAGGTGCGATCAAACTCCTTAAGTATTGCGCCTTCAACTGTCGGATGGAAGACAAATCTGAGAGTTTGTGCAATGAAATCATGGCCCGGGATGCGTGACTGAAATTGCGTCAGCGAGACATACCATGCCCCGACTTGGTGGTTGAATACCGTCCTTGAATCTAACGCTCCGGTCCATCAGAGCGCGTCGACCCATAAACTTGGGAGATGATGCGCCACTAGCATCAAAAACGAACCGCGCCGCGCGCTGGTCGGATCACCGACGCTCTCCGCCCACGCCACACAACGTGAAGAGCGGTTTTCGGCGATCCTCTGACCTATTCTATGGCAGCATTCTTCGGTAGAGAGAGGTCCACGAGCTGCTGTTCGCCACCATCATGTCCGCCCAGACTACGGACCTGAACGTCAACCGGGTCACAGAGACGCTCTTCCAGAAGTACACATCCATTCAGGAATTCGCGGGCGCGGATCCCGAGGAGTTCTCTCAGGAAGTCCGGTCGACCGGATTTTTCCGCAACAAGACGAAAAATGTGATTGGTGCGGCGCGCATGCTGATGGAAGAGTACGACGGGACGGTGCCCGACACGATGGCCGATCTGGTTAGTCTACCCGGGGTAGCCCGAAAAACGGCCAACGTCGTCCTGGGAACGTGGTTTGGGTAGGCCGAAGGCGTCGTGGTCGATACCCACGTAAAACGACTGGCATTTCGGCTCGGCTTCACCACAGAAACTCAGCCTGAAACCAGGCGATCACTACATCACGGAATCCATGACAGCAAGAAAAATCCAGGTCATCCACGCCACAGACAGGGCCAAGGTCGTATTCGGTGCCGGCGATGAATACCGGTACCTGGCAACCGGCGCGAGTACAGCCGGTGCCTATTTCCTGGTTGAGGCGATCGTCCCACCTGGCGGAGGCCCCCCTGCGCATATCCAGACGCGCGAAGAAGAGGCCTTCTACATCCTTGAGGGCGAGCTGACGTTCTACGGGGACGACGGAGAGATCACCGCCGGTCCGGGCACCTACCTGAATATCCCAGTGGGTGCCAAACACAGGTTCCGGAACAACTCCAACCGGACGGCTAAAATGTCATCCGGGCTCACATCTTCCCGGTCGCTGGTGCGGAAACCACGTAGAGGTTCCCGGGCTGGACCGTCGCCAGAAGCTTGCTCACTTCTGGTAGGGCCGGCTCGATCGCTCCGCGTCGATTGCTTTTGGCGGTTGTCAGAATGAACGCAAGATCGTACCGCTGCAGACGGGGGCGAAGAGTCGTTGCAGTCTTCGGTCCATGTTTTCGTCGAGCAGCACGCGCATTAGGCGTCCGCTAGGAGGGCGTCTCTCGCCAGCTCCAGCAAGGACAAAGCCCCCTCCAAGTCCGCAATCAGGTCATCGGCATCTTCAATCCCGACAGAAAGCCGGATCAGATCGTTGGTGATCCCTGCGTCTACGCGTGCTTCCTCCCTCATGGAAGCGTGGCTCATGGTGGCCGGGTGCTCTATCAGCGATTCCACGCCACCGAGCGATTCCGCCAGGGCAAAGAGCTTGGTGCCTAGCAGGAGCCGGTTCGTGGCCTGGATGTCTCCGTCCAAACGAAACGAGACCATGCCCCCGAACCCGTCTTGCTGTTCGGCCGCGATCTCGTGACCCGGGTGGTCCTCAAGACCCGGGTAGTAAACGGCGGATACGGCGGGGTGCGACTTGAGATAGCGCGCCACGCGACCCGCATTTTTCTCATGCCGAGCCAGACGCAGAGGCAGCGTTTTGATGCCGCGAAGGACGAGCCAGCAGTCGAAAGGCTGAGCAACCAGTCCGAACGTGTTGGCGGCAAACTGGATGCGTTCGTTGAGTTCTTCCGAGGCCGCGATCACTGCGCCTCCGACCACGTCAGAATGCCCGTTGAGGTACTTGGTGGTGGAGTAAGCGACGAGGTCGGCGCCGAGTTCGAGCGGTCTCTGGAAGACCGGGGAGAGAAACGTGTTGTCCACCGCGAGTAAGGCTCCCGCACGCTTGGCCGCGGCCGCAACCGCTCTCAGATCTACGATGCGTTGAAGCGGGTTCGACGGCGTTTCCACCCAAATCAAGGCTGTGCTGATTGAGAGGGCAGATTCCAGCGCATCCGGATCGCTCAGATCAACGAAGCTGAGCCTCAGTTTTCCCTGCTCCTCCAGATGGGTAAGGAGCCGATCGGTACCTCCGTAACAGTCATGACCGCACACCACGTGGTCACCCGCGTCCAGCAGCGACAGGATCGTTGTAATGGAGGCCATCCCCGTGGTAACCGCCACACACCCTGCGCCTCCATCAAGCGTCGCGAGGGTTTCTTCGAGAGCGGCCCTGGTCGGGTTGCCGCTCCGCGTGTAGTCGTAACCTTTCGTCTGGCCGATTCCTTCGAAGCGGAAGGTGGCCGTCTGATAGAGGGGGGGCACGATGCTGTTGAACGCTGTATCCGTGCGCTGACCTGCTTGAGTGAGAAGAGTTTGCTGTTTCATGTCAACAGAAAGGGTTTGCGAATCGATTAACAAAGGGAGTAAGGGTTGCGGCCAGGGCGTCGCCGTCGACCAGAAAACTGTCGTGTCCGTAGGGAGAGGCCAGCACCTCCAGGCGACCGCCCGGAAGGAGAGAAGCCAGCTCAACCTGCTCTTCCAGCGGGTAGAGGACGTCAGATCGGATGCCCACCACGAGCGCTGGCTGGGGGAGTGAGTCCAGGGCTTCTTCGTAACCGCCCCGGCCTCTTCCGACATCATGCGTGTCCATCTGCCTGGTGAGCTGGATGTAGCAGTTCGCATCGAACCGACTGGAGAGCTTCTTGCCGTGATGCCGGAGGTAAGAAGACACGTCGAAATCCTGGGCGTGCTGATCCCGGCCGAAGCGGCCGTCAAATTCTCCGGGGGACCTATACGAGACCATGGCCATCATCCGCGCCACTTCCAGGCCACGGGAGGGCGGATGGTTGGCGGCGTACCGACCATCGCACCAATCGGAATCTGACATCACCGCCTGGCGCTGCGCCTCGCCCCAGGCGATGCCCCATGGAGAGTGTCGCCCGCCTGCCGCGACGATCACGATGGCGCGAACGAGGTCACGGTGGAATGCCCATTCCAGGGCCTGCATGCCCCCCATCGATCCACCGACGGCCAGCGGCACACGGCGGACGCCGAGGTGCTCAAGCAGCTTGCGGTGGGCGCCGACGGTGTCCCGAATCGTCACATTCGGGAAGTCGGGTCCGTAGGGGCGGCCCGTCTGCGGGTTATCGGTAAGAGGTGAAACGGTGCCGTAGGGAGACCCCAGAACGTTGGCGCACACCACGAAGAAATGGTCGGTGTCGAGGACCTTTCCGGGGCCGACAATCGCGCTCCACCAGTTGTCGGCGTCTGTATCGCCTGTTAATGCATGGCAGACCACGACCGCGTTGTCACCGCGATCATTGAGGGTGCCCCACGTCTGGTAGGCGACCGGCGCGTTGCACAGAGTCTCTCCAGACTCGAGTGCGAACTCGCTCAGAACGAAGCGTTGGGTAGTCATTGGCGATGAGGTTCAGAATTGAATCACTCATCTCGATCGCCTGTAGACCCGGCCGGTTGGTCGGGCATCTCACGGACGGATATTAAAAATCCCCGTCCGCAAGATGTAGCGGAAGGGGGCCGTGATAGTCAAGCCTTTAACTCCCGCTCATCTCTCCCCGAGCAGCAATCTGCTTCGAGGCAGGAGTTGGCACCTTCCCTCTCCGGTAAAACCGGATCAGGGGTTGCCAGGGCTTCGTCGGGCCTGCACCCTCCGCCCTTCTTGATGAGCTACCCAAATATACGGCGACCGAAACTTGGTGTGCAACTTATCGCGCAAGGCCAGCGCACCGAAGTTAGCAGCGAATTTCCGCACCTCAACCGGGAGCGCTTCCAGTGAAATCGGGGCTGGGGACCGTTGACTAGATCAATCCTAAGTGCTTTATTAGCGACCGCTTGTCAAAAGCCCGTCTCCAATGCAACCGTATCTCGGTTCCCCATATTCGAGCGTCGCCGCTGTCTCTCCTTGGACGGTGTCCTCTTGGACGGTCTCTCCTTGGACGGTGTCGTTCGAGACAGCGCCTCGTATGGTAGGCCGCCTCTCTCTGGACAGCATTCTGTTGCCCAGCCTTGAGATTCTAGGCAAGGTCATTATTACGCTCCTCGTAGCGCTCCTCGTCACCTGATCCCAGGTCGATCCGCAACGGTCAATGCCACAACATGACGGTTATCGGGTCGACGACCCGGACGTCCTATGGCAAAACCCAGAAGAAGTGATACCGTAAAGCGCGGGTTCGAACGTGCGCCGCATCGTAGCCTGCTTCGAGCCACCGGGGCCATCAGGGACGAGTCCGACTTCGGCAAACCCTTCATCGGGGTCTGCAATTCGTACATCGACCTCATTCCCGGTCACGTGCATCTCCAGGAGTTTGGAAAGGTGGTCAAGGAGGCCGTGCGTGACGCCGGTGGCGTGCCTTTTGAGTTCAACACCATCGGGGTCGATGACGGGATCGCCATGGGTCACATCGGGATGAGGTATTCGCTTCCGTCCCGAGAGTTGATTGCCGATTCAGTGGAGACTGTCGCCGCCGCGCACTGGTTGGATGGTTTGGTGTGCATTCCGAATTGCGACAAGATCGTTCCGGGGATGCTCATGGGGGTCCTGCGCCTGGACATCCCGACGATATTCATCTCCGGTGGCCCGATGAAGGCGGGTCGGACCCCGAGCGGGGAAAAGATCGATTTGATCTCCGTATTTGAGGGAGTCGGGAAGCTCAAATCGGGGGCGATCACAGAGGAAGAGTTGGGCATTCTGGAGCAGTTTGCCTGCCCTTCATGCGGCTCCTGCGCGGGCATGTTCACGGCCAATTCCATGAACTGCATCATGGAAGCGCTCGGTCTGGCGCTGCCCGGCAACGGTTCCATTCTGGCCATCGATCCGCGACGAAAAGAATTGGCGCAGGCGGCAGCTGGACGCATTGTGGACCTGGTCGACACCGATCTGACGCCTCGAAAGATCCTCACTCGGGCCGCATTCGACGATGCTTTTGCGTTGGACATGGCCATGGGCGGCTCGACGAACACCATCCTACACCTCTTGGCTGCCGCTTACGAGGCGGGTATTCCTTACGATCTGCGCCGGATCAACGAAATCTCGGATCGTGTCCCCTACATCTGCAAGGTGGCCCCGGCGACTCCCAATGTGCACATGGAGGATGTTGATGCCGCCGGCGGGATTCCTTCCATTCTCGCGGAGTTGCAGAAGGCGGGCGTCCTGAATGTAGATCGCCCGACCGTGGCCGGCGGCACGCTGGCGGACACACTCGCTCAGGCCGCGGATCCGGATCCGGCCATCATCAGGGCACCGTCGGACCCTTTCAGGCAGACGGGGGGATTGTCCATTCTGTTCGGCAACATCGCGCCTGAAGGCTGTGTGGTAAAAACCGGGGCCGTGGCCGAGCCCATGCAAGAATTCGAAGGTCCGGCACGAATCTTCGAGAGCCAGGAGGAGGCGTCCGAGGGGATTTTGGGAGGAGTCGTTCAGTCGGGCGAAGTGGTGGTGATCCGCTACGAAGGCCCCAAGGGCGGGCCCGGAATGCCGGAGATGCTCCAGCCCACCTCGGCGCTGGCGGGCATGGGGCTCGACCGATCGGTGGCCATGGTGACGGATGGTCGATTCTCCGGAGGGACCCGCGGGCTCGCCGTCGGACACTGCTCGCCCGAAGCGGCGTCGGGAGGGCCTATTGGAGCGGTGGAGCCGGGGGATCGGATTAGAATCGATCTGGCCGAGCATGCGATCGACTTGCTGGTGTCCGACCAGGAGATCGCCGAAAGACTAGCCAGACTCACCCCGTTCGTGCCCAAGATCAAGGGCGGATATCTGGAGCGCTACAGCTATTTCGTGACCAGCGCCTCCGAGGGTGCCGTGCTCCGGGTCCCGGGAAGTCAGCCGCCGCAACCCGTTGACCATTCTGGAACAGACCTCGCACTCGAATCATCCGCATCCTAACAGACTCGACTCTCAAAGAATGTCTATCACGATTGCGTCACCACTATCAGCCACCGTCCACGGGGATGGGTCTCTGGTCTTCGAGACCGCGGAAGAGTCCCCCACGGCCGTCTCGGGTGCGGAAATCTTGATTCGCTCCCTCGAAGCAGAGGGTGTTGAGTTCGTTTTTGGATACCCAGGCGGGGCCGTCATCAAGATCTATGACGAGCTGCATCGGCTGAAGCCCAGTTTCGAGCATATCCTGGTTCGACACGAGCAGGGCGGGACCCATGCCGCCGAGGGATATGCCAAGGCCACCGGCAAGGTGGGGACCGTGCTGGTCACTTCAGGGCCGGGCGCGACCAACTGTGTGACGGGGATCGCGGACGCGTACCTGGACTCAGTCCCGATCGTGGTCTTCACCGGGCAGGTGCCGACAGCGCTGATTGGAAACGACGCGTTCCAGGAGTGTGACACCATAGGAGTGACCCGATCCATCACCAAGCACAGCTTCCTGGTTCGTGATGTCAAGAATCTGGCCTCTACGGTCAAGGCGGCCTACGAAATCGCCCGTACTGGTAGGCCGGGTCCCGTGGTGGTGGATCTCCCGAAGGATATTCTGATCGCAAAGACCCCGTTTTCCTACCCCAAAACCGTCAACATTCGAGGGTATTCGTACGCACAACACGGCGATCTCCGGCAAATCAGAAAGGCGGCCGAGATGATTGCCGAGAGCGAAAAGCCCGTCTTATATGTCGGCGGCGGCACCATCAACAGCGGAGCTTCGGAGCTTCTCACCAAGATGGCCCGCAAGACGGGAATCCCGGTTACGACAACGCTTCATGGTCTGGGCGCGTTTCCCGAGACCGATCCGCTGTCGTTGGGCATGCTGGGCATGCACGGGACCTGGTACGCGAACCAGGCCATCCAGAACGCCGACCTGATCGTTGCCGTCGGGGCTCGATTCGACGATCGTGTGACCGGCAAGCTGGATGCATGGGCTCCTCACGCTCGAATTGTTCATATCGATATCGACCCCTCCTGCATATCCAAGAACATCCCGGCGGACTGTGGCATTGTCGGAGACGTCCGATTGGTGCTCGAAGAACTGGAGCGCTTGGTCTTCCCGAAGAAAATCGACGATTGGATTGACCGGATTAAAGGCTGGCGTGCCCAGTGCCCGCTGGAGTATGAGCACGACGGAAAATTGCGCCCCCAGCAGATCATCCAGGCCCTTCGAGACAAGACCGGAGGGAATGCGGTGGTTGTTACCGACGTGGGCCAAAACCAGATGTGGGCGGCCCAGTTCTTCACCTACGTCCAGAGCCGGTCCCATATCACGTCCGGAGGTCTGGGCACGATGGGATTCTCTCTCCCGGCGGCCATAGGGGCCGCTTTTGGGGTTCGCGGGACGGGTGTGCCGGTGATCTCGATTAACGGTGACGGCGGCTTTCTGATGAACTGCCAGGAACTGGGCGTGGCCGTAGCCAACAAACTCCCGATCAAAATCGTAGTGCTCAACAACGAGTTCCTCGGCATGGTGCGCCAATGGCAGGAGCTCTTTCACGAGGAACGATACAGTTACACCGACCTCAGGGATACGAATCCGGACTTCGTGCAATTGGCCGAGGCTTTCGGCTGCGCGGGCCTTCGGTGCGATTCGCCGGACGACGTGCAATCCACCATTGACGCTGCGTGGGAAATCACCGATCGCCCGGTGCTGATGGAGTTCAAGGTGATCACGGAGGAGATGGTATTCCCGATGGTCCCCTCGGGCGCAGCCACCGATGACATGATCACTCAGCGCTTCAATCCAGAGCTCTCAGCCTGATGGAAACGAAACTCACCCCCCAGCAGATTTTTCGAAAGCGCGCCGCCGGCGAACCGATCTTCGCCGAAGACACAGAACAGGAGCACCGGCACATCATCACGGTCATGCTGGAGAATTCCATTGGCGCCCTGAATCGGGTCGCGAATCTTTTCTCCGCACGTGGCTTCAATCTGGAGTCGGTTTCTGTGGGCGAAACGGACGAAGAGTCGGTCTCCCGCATGACCATCGTTACCACGGGCAACGATCGGATCATCGCGCAGGTCATCGAGCAGCTTTCCGCTCTGGTGGACACCCTGGTCGTAGACGACGTGACGACACTGGAGCATGTCGAGCGGGAGTTGTGCCTGCTTAAGGTGGCCTACACCGCGGCCACTCGCCCCGGCTTGATGGACATTGTAGAGGTCTTCCGGGGCAAGGTGATCAACATCACTCCCGACTCCCTGATGTTCGAGGTGACCGGGCCGGCGACCAAGATCAACGCGTTTATCGGGATGATGAAACCGCATGGCATCAGCGAGGTGGTTCGCAGCGGCCGGGTGGCCATGCGGCGAAACCTCTTTTTCGGCGACTGATTTTACGACGCTAGACCATCTGAATAATGAAGATCCATTACGAAGCCAACCAGGCACTCATTCGCACCAGGAAGGTGGCTGTGATTGGCTACGGCAGCCAGGGCCACGCTCACGCGCTCAATCTGATGGAAAGCGGCGTTAACGTGCGCGTGGGGCTGCGCCCCGGATCCGACTCCGCCATCAAGGCATCGGCCAAGGGCCTGTCCGTGATGTCGGTCCCCGACGCGGCGGCCTGGGGCGATGTGATCATGATGCTTATCCCCGATCAGCATCAGAAGTCGGTCTACGAAGCCGAGATTGCCGAGCACGTCACGCCCGGAAAGGCGCTCGCCTTCGGGCACGGGTTCAATATCCACTACGAGCAGATCGTCCCTCCCGATGGCGTGGACGTCTTCATGGTCGCCCCAAAATCGCCCGGCCATCTGGTTCGACGGACCTACGAGAATGGTACGGGGACGCCGTGCCTGGCCGCCGTTGCTCAGGATTCCTCGGGCTCCGCGCTGGCTCTGGCGCTCTCGTACGCAGACGCGATTGGCGGTACCCGCGCCGGCGTGATCGAAACGAATTTCAAGGATGAGACCGAGACCGATCTATTCGGCGAGCAGGCCGTCCTCTGTGGCGGGTCGGCCGAACTCATCAAGGCTGGATTCGAGACGCTGGTCGAGGCCGGGTATCCGGCCGAACTGGCGTACTTCGAGTGCCTGCACGAGATGAAACTGATCGTGGACTTGTTCTACGAGGGTGGCTTGGAGTACATGAACTACTCGGTCTCCGACACGGCGGAGTACGGGGGGTATTCGCGGGGTCCGCGCCTCATCACCCCCAAAGTGAAGCAGGAGATGAAGAAGATTCTTGACGAGATCCAGAACGGCGACTTCGCGAGGGAGTGGATTGAGGAGTGCGAGTCGGGAGGCCATAAGATGGAGGCCTACCGCGCCGCGACCAGCGGTCACATCCTGGAAAAGGTCGGACGTGGCCTCCGCGGCATGATGTCATGGCTGCGCTCGGACAAACCCAGCGATACCGCCGCATCGCCCGTTGATCGCCAGGAGGTCGAGGCCTAGTGGCCGAGCGCAGTTACCGGATCGCGATGCTGCCTGGCGACGGCATTGGTCCAGAGGTGCTATCGGCCGCAGAATCGGTGCTTCGGGCAGTGGCCGGCGCGCACGGGTTCAGGGTGACTTTGACCGAGCACCTCATAGGTGGCGCGGCCGTGGACGCCGTGGGCGATCCTCTTCCGGCCGGGACCCTTGAGGCTTGCCGGGAATCTCATGCGGTGCTCATGGGGGCCGTGGGTGGTCCCAAATGGGATGCGGAGACTGCGGACCGCCGGCCCGAACGGGGACTTCTTCGGCTCAGGAAGGAGCTGGGGACCTTCGCCAATCTCAGACCGGTGGCTGTGCCGGCGACGTTGTCGGAATCCGGCCCGCTGCGATCCGAGCTGGTGGCCGGGGTTGATATGCTATTTGTCCGTGAGCTGACCGGAGGAATCTACTTCGGCACGCCCCGTCAGCAGACCGCCGATGAGGGATGCAACACGATGCGATACACTCGCGACGAGGTCCTTCGCATTTCCAGAGTGGCGTTCCAATGGGCCCGCAAGCGGCGGCACCACGTGACTTCCGTCGACAAGGCCAACGTGCTCGAGGTCTCTCGCCTATGGCGTGATGTGGTGACGGAGGTGGCGCGTGATTTCCCGGACGTCGACCTCGACCACATGTATGTGGACAATGCGGCCATGCAGCTGGTGACGGCCCCCCGGCAGTTCGACGTCGTTCTCACCGCCAATCTGTTCGGAGATATCCTCTCTGATCTGGCCGCGACGCTTCCCGGATCCCTCGGCCTGTTGCCCTCCGCGAGTCTCGGAGGGTCAGTCGGACTCTTCGAGCCTGTGCATGGAAGTGCACCGGACATTGCGGGGAAGGGATTGGCGAATCCGATCGGCATGATCTCGTCGATGGCGATGATGTTGGATGCGCTCGATGAGGGCATCGCGGCCTCGTGCGTACGGCGCTCGGTTGACGCGGCGCTGGCCTCCGGTTTCAGGACCGCTGACATCGCTGGAGGGGCATCCCCGGCATCGACCACAGAATTGACTCAAGAAATTTCGCGACTCGTGGTCCCTGATGCCCGGCCGGTCTGATTCTTGAAAGGGTGAACCACACAATTTTCCAAGCGCCATGAGCTACTCAGAATCGAACAATCGAATCATCATCTTCGACACAACCCTGCGGGACGGCGAGCAGGCTCCGGGTGGGTCGATGACCATTCCGGAGAAACTGCAGGTAGCCCAGCTTCTTGCCCTGATGGGCGTGGATGTGATCGAAGCCGGGTTTCCGATTTCCTCTCCGGCGCAGGCCGAGGCCGTCCGTCGCGTTTGCCGCGAGGTATCCGGCCCCGTGGTCTGTGGTCTATCCCGAGCCAAAGAAACAGACGTCAAGGCGGCAGGTGAGGCCCTAAGAGAAGGAGAGAAGACCCGGATTCACACCTTCATAGCCACCAGTGACATACACCTCCACGCCAAGTTCGCGGACGCTCGCTACGGGGTTGATCTCGCCGCGAAGAGGAAAACCGTACAAGAGATGGCTGTCGCGGCCATTGAGTTGGCGCGCACCTATACCGATGATGTTGAGTTCAGCGCAGAAGATGCCGGACGGACGGACCTGGGGTATCTCTGTGAGGTGATCGAAGCCGCGATTGACGCGGGCGCGACCACCATCAACATTCCGGACACCACCGGCTTCTGCGTCCCGTCCGAATATGCGGCGATATTTTCCGAGGTGGCTAGCCGCATTGACCTGCCGGACAACGTAATCCTATCCACACATTGCCATGACGACTTGGGCCTGGCCGTGGCAAATTCCATCGCCGGCATGGTGGCCGGGGCTCGCCAGGTTGAATGCACCATCAACGGAATCGGGGAACGGGCGGGGAATGCTGCCCTGGAAGAGATCGCTATGGTGCTTCAGGTCCGCGCGTCCAGGTTTGGATTTTCGACGGGTATCGATAGCCGCAAGCTGACCGAGGCCAGCCGTCTGGTATCCACGTTCACTGGCTTTTCGGTGCCCCCGAACAAGGCGATCGTTGGCAAGAATGCCTTCAGTCACGAGGCAGGAATCCACCAGGACGGTGTACTGAAATCCCGGGAGACGTACGAAATCATGAAAGCCGAGGATGTAGGCCAGGATGTGGAGGCAATCCGCTTGGGCCGGCATTCCGGGCGGCACGGCCTCTTCACCCGACTGAAGAAGCTGGGCCTGCACGTTGAGGCGGAAGATCGAGATGGCGTGTATGAGCGATTCAAGGTCTTGGCGGATGCGAAGAAGGAGGTTGGCGATGCGGATCTCTACCAGCTCGTTGACGAGGACTCTGGTCTCCCGCGAGGGGCGCACTATGCGCTCGAGCATGCCTCCGTGTCCGTCTCGACCCGCTCCGATCCGGAGGCGCTCGTCAGGGTCAGGCACCTACGGACGGACAGGTTGGTCGAGAAAATCGCTACCGGAGATGGTCCGATTGACGCTCTCTTCAGGGCCATCGATCATGCCATCAACGAAAACCATGACCTGGTGAACTATTCGATCCGTTCCATCACCGAGGGTGCCGACGCCTTCGGAGAGGTTTCGGTTCTGATCGGCATCGGTGGGCCCTGTTTTGCCGGGCGCGCCAGCGGTACAGACGTGATCCTGGCGTCGGCCGATGCCTATATCAATGCGCTGAACGGCTTGGCCGCTTACAAGGCAGAGGATGAATCCATTCGGTTCGTTTCTGACGGCATCATGCG
>CAYXSE010000015.1:16925-26092 GCA_964466675.1 uncultured Rhodothermales bacterium
TCATGCGCGCCTTTGAGGGCGGAGTAGCCTGATGGCTGGGCTGACCATAACCGAGAAAATACTGGCCGGACACTCGGGTCGAGACCGGGTCACGCCGGGTGAGAACATCTGGGTGGACGTGGACATTCTGATGACGCACGACGTGTGTGGGCCGCCTACCATCGAAATTTTCAAGCGAGAGTTCGGAGAGGACGCTAAAGTTTGGAGCAAGGATTCGCTGGTGATCCTGCCGGACCACTACATATTTACGGAGGACCCGCACGCCCGACGAAATATCGAACTGCTCCGGGCCTTCGCGTCACAGCATGATCTGCCCCACTATTACGATGTGGGGACAAGCAGGTACAAAGGTGTCTGTCACGTAGCGTTGGCCGAAGAGGGGTTCAATCGTCCGGGCAGTGTTCTTTTCGGGACCGACAGCCACACGTGCACCTCCGGCGCCTTCGGTCTCTTCTCCACGGGAGTCGGCAACACCGATGCCGCCCTCATCATGGGGACGGGTAAAATCTGGGTGAAAGTCCCCGAGACGATGAGATTCGTCTTCGAGGGAGATCTGCCGCCCTATTTGATGGCAAAGGACCTGATCCTGGCCGTGATTGGAGATATCGGGACCGATGGAGGCACGTATCGCGCGCTTGAGTTCGATGGCGAGGCCGTCTACGACCTTTCGATGCAGGAGCGCATGACCCTCACAAATATGGCCATCGAAGCAGGCGGGAAGAACGGAATCATTGCGCCCGACCAGGTCACATTCGATTTCGTGCGGGCACGGACCGAGGCGGAATTCACCCCGGTCTACGGTGACGCCGACGCACGATTCCACAGCGAGTACATCTACAACGTGGCCGAGATGGAGCCGGTGGTGGCCAAGCCCCACCGTCCGGACAACAAGGCGAAGGTGTCCGAGGTCGCAGGGACCAAGCTGGACAAGTGTTACATCGGATCCTGCACGGGCGGGAAGCTGGAGGACTTCGAAGCGGCCGCGAGACTCCTCAAGGGGCAGGAGGTGCGAACCCCGACCTACGTGGTGCCGGCATCCACGGAGGTTTCGCGGCGCATGAACGAAGTCACAATCGACGGCCAGACGCTATGGGACATCTTCGTTGAAGCCGGATGCAAAATGGGCCACGCGAGTTGCGGAGCGTGTCTCGGGGGCCCGATCGATACGTTCGGAAGGGCCACCGGCACCGAGGTCGTACTTTCGACCACGAACCGCAATTTCCCGGGCCGGATGGGTTCGAAGCAATCAGCCATCTACCTGGCTTCCCCACTCACAGTGGCCGTATCGGCCATGAATGGAGTGATTACAGACCCGCGTGAGGTGATCGTATGAAATCCATTATTCGGGGTCTGGCCTACGTGTTGGGCGATGCCATAGACACCGACCAGATCATTCCCGCCGCCCATCTGGTCTATTCCATGACGGAGCCGGAGGAACGCAAACTCTACGGGCGATTCGCCCTGAGCGCAGTCCCGGACTCGCAGCAGGGCCTTCCCTATGGCAACCGGCCTTTCACGGAGCCGGACGCCTACGTTTCCGAATACACCATCATTGTCGGGGGCAGAAATTTCGGCTGCGGCTCATCCCGCGAGCATGCGCCGTTCGCCCTGAAGGAGGCCGGATGCGAGGCGGTGATCGCGGAGTCGTACGCGAGGATTTTCTACCGCAATTCGGTAGATGGTGGCTTCCTTGTGCCATTCGAATCCCGCGCACGCCTCGTGGATAAAGTCAGGACCGGCGATATGTTGAGGATTGACACGGCAGACGCGACCGTGCTGAACGAGACGACCGGAGAGGAATACGTGTTGAACCCTCTCGGAGATATCGGAGCGATCCTCCGCGCGGGCAACGTCTTTGAGTACGCGAGGCAGTCGGGGCTGATACCCACACGGTAGTGTGGCGCGGACGGGTCCGAACACCTATGTTTTAGTACTGATCGAGCCCCGACGTTCTGATGAAGCAGCTGACAAGAGCCGACGAGGCCCTGATGGTGACCGTTCGGTGCCTTGGAAACGACGCGTACAGCTCCACCATCCTGGAAGAGCTGGATCGTCGCGCAGGGAAATCGGTGTCCGTGGGGAGCCTCTGGGTCTCGATGGATGCGCTGGCCGACAAAGGCTTCATCCGAAAGGACCAACGGAGTACGGAGGCAGGGAGCCGTCCGAGGATCTATTACCAATTGTCGCCGAAGGGGCTCCGCGCCTTGAAGCGGGTCAGGGCGTACAGTGAACAGCTGTGGGAGGGCGTCGAGGACCTTTGAAAGCGCCCCTCACGGGACCCGACTTTGGCCAGTAGCAACGACCCAACCCTGCCTCTCTCGTTCTGTCTAAATTGAATCGTTCTCTGGCCGAACAGCGTTCAGAAACTCCTGGGGCTGCCGAACGGCCCTGGTCCCAATCATATGTCCATCATTCTGGCCTACAGCGGAGGGCTCGATACCTCCTTTTGCGTCCCATTCCTCAAGGAGGAGTATGGTGAGCCTGTCACGACGGTGATCGTCAACACGGGCGGCGTCTCAGAGGGCGAGGCGGCCGGTATCCATACTCGTGCCCTGGAGTTGGGGGCGGACCAGCACGTACTACTGGACGGCCGGAGGCGCCTGTTCGACGACCACCTCTCCTATCTCATCAAGGGCAACGTCCTTCGCGGCGGGGTTTATCCGCTTTGTGTCGGGCCCGAGAGAGTGGTTCAGGCGCGCATGATCGTGGAGGAGGCGCAGCGCATCGGCGCCCGGGCGGTGGCACATGGATCCACGGGTGCGGGGAACGACCAGGTCCGCTTCGATGTGGCGCTCCGAATTCTGGCCGGAGAGCTGGAAGTCATCACGCCGATCCGAGATGGCGGCTTGTCCAGGGCCGATACCACGGCGTATCTGAAGGAGCGCGGATTCGAGATTCCCGCATCCACCACTACTTACTCGATCAATGCAGGGCTTTGGGGCACCACCATCGGCGGCAAAGAGACGCTGGATTCGCGGGACCCCATCCCGGACGATGCCTACCCGGGCACCACGTCTCCAATGGACGCGCCGGATGAGCCTCTGGAGCTGGTTGTCGGCTTCGAAAGGGGAATTCCGGTCTCGCTGGATGGGCAAACTATGGGCCCGGTCGATCTGGTTACCAGACTGGCCGAGATCGCTGGCCAGCACGGCGTCGGCCGGGCCATCCACGTGGGTGATACCATTCTCGGGATCAAGGGTCGGGTTGCGTTCGAGGCTCCGGCTGCCGCCGTCCTCATCGCCACGCACCGCGAGTTGGAGAAAATCGTGCTGTCCAAATGGCAGCAGTTCCAGAAGAACCAGATGGGCGATTTTTACGGCATGTTGCTCCATGAGGCTCAGTACTTCGATCCAGTCATGCGCGATATCGAGGCCATGTTTGACGAGTCTCAGGAGGTCGTCACGGGAGACGTCCGGGTTCGCCTCTACAAGGGCTCGGTTTCGGTGCTGGGATGCACGAGTCCGGCCTCGATGTTCGATGCCAACGTGGCGACTTATGGTGAGAGCAACACGCTCTGGGATGGTCGTGACGCCCGGGGATTCGCCCGCATCGCGGCTGTTCATGCTCTCCTGGCTCGTCAGGCGCGGCTTGACCCGGAGGCGTCGTGAGTCTGCGCGTTGCCATACTACACGGTGCCGGGTACACGGGAGGTGAGCTGATTCGATTGGTCCTCGGACATCCGGATCTGGACTTGGCGACCGTGACCAGCCGAACGTTCGCCGGCGAACCGCTGTGGACCGTACATACCGGACTGCGCGGGAGCACGGAGCTGGTCTTTTCGGCCCCTGACTCGCCTGAAATCTCAGAAGCCGACGCCGTATTCGTGGCCGCCGAGCACGGACAAGGCGCGGTAGCTGCGTTGGCGCTGGAGGCATTGGGTTACGATGGGTTCATCGTGGACCTGAGCGCTGACTTCAGGCTGGCGGATCCTGATGACTACGAACTTCGATACGGACGCGAGCATCCCGCGCCGCATCTGGCGGGTACGTTCGAGTATGGGCTGGCAGACCTCAGGTCGCCCTACCCTAACGACACAAGGCGAATCGCGAACCCCGGCTGTTTTGCGACGGGAATCGCGCTCTCTCTGGCTCCCATCGCCCAAGCGTTCGGTGGCATGAAGGCTTCGGTCACGGCGCTTACCGGCGCCTCGGGATCTGGGGCGAGGCCCTCGGCGACCACCCACTTTCCGACCCGCGCCGGCAATGTTCGGGCTTACAAGGTGTTCGAGCATCAGCACATGGCCGAGGTACGCGAAGTCCTCGGGCCTCATGCTCCAGTCGATTTCGTCCCCGTCTCCGGACCCTGGACGCGAGGCATCTGGGGCACAGCGCACGTGGCGCCGCTGCTGGTCACGGGCGCCAGGCCTGAGGCCGCCACGATGGAGGCCAAGATTCAAGACGCCACGATGGAGGCCAGGTCGGAGGCCGCCACGATGGAGGCCACGATGGAGGCCACGATTGCCGCGGCCTTCGAGGCCGCCTACGCCTCTCGCCCGCTGGTCAGGCTCTGGCCCGGACGACTCCCCGAACTCCATTGGTCCGTCGGCACGCCGTATTGCGACATCGGATGGATGGTCAAAGGAGATTCGGTGGTGATTGGCTTCGGACTGGACAACTTGCTCAAGGGAGCCGCGTCCCAGGCCATCCACAATCTGAATTTGATAGCGGGTCTCTCGGAAACAAGCGGTCTGCTCCCGCCCACGTGAATCACGACGAGACCATAACGCTTGAGGAGCGGCACCAGTTACGGACCTACCGCAAGAAGCCCATCGTCGCCGTGCGCGGCGAAGGCTGCTGGATCTGGGATTCCAACGGAAAGTGCTACACAGACCTCTATGGTGGGCACTGCGTGGCCCTCCTCGGCCACAACCACCCGGCGATTACAGCCGCGCTGAAGGCGCAGTTGGACGATCTGCTGTTCTATTCGAATGCGGTCTACAGCCCGGTCCGAGCCTTGGCTGCCAAGGCCCTGGCCGATTTCGCCCCGGAGGGCCTCGGGAACGTGTTCTTCTGCAATTCGGGCACGGAAGCGAATGAGACCGCGCTCAAGCTGGCCCGGAAGACGACAGGACGCTCGGTCATCCTGGCGATGGAAGGCGGATTTCACGGACGCACGCTGGGCAGTCTGTCTGTTACTTGGGGAGACTCGTACCGAGCACCCTACGCCGAATCGCTGGGGCCCGCGGAGTTCGTCCCGTTTGGTGACGCGGAGGCCGTCGAGAACGTGCTTCAAGTCCGCGATGACGTTGCGGCCGTCATTCTTGAGCCTATTCAAAGCATGGCGGGTGTCATCGAAGCGCCGCCGCGCTATTTCCAGCGCCTGCGTGACGTGTGCTCAGAAACGGGGACCGTTTTGATCTTCGACGAGATCCAGACCGGCGTCGGGCGAACCGGTACCTTCTCTATCTCCGAGCAATTCGGGATGATTCCCGACCTAATTACGCTGGCCAAGAGTCTCGGCAATGGGGTGCCGGTCGGCGCGGTTCTGGTGAGCGATTCGATATCGAAGGGCGTGTCCTACGGAGACCAGGGCACAACTTTCGGAGGCGGCATGTTGGCCATGGCCGCTGTCGCGGCAACCCTGCAGGTATTGAAGGCAGACCGAATCATGGAGTCGGTGAAGCGCTTCGAGGACGAGGTCCACGATCTCATTAGTCCACTTGTCCTGAAGATTACGGGCTCCGGATGTCTGCTGGGGTTGGACCTTGCACGGCCGGCAAAACCCGTGATTGCCGGCTTGTTAAAACGAGGATTCATTGTGGGAGGCGCAGACAACCCGAGCGTGATTCGACTGATGCCGCCGGCCGTGACCCCTCTCGAAACGGTAGCGCTCTTCGCCACGGCCTTGGCACAATGCCTGCATGAGCCTAACGCAGCAGACCACCTATGAAGCACCTCATCGACTGGCACCTGACGGACGACGCTACTTGGGAGGGGCGGATTGAAGCGGCAATTCGGATGGCGGAGGAGTCGGGGAGTCCGGGCGGCGGATCGAGCGGCTCCGCGGCGGCGGGACGAAGTCTGGCGCTTCTTTTTTTCAACTCGTCGCTCCGGACGCGGACCTCCATGGAGGTGGCGGCCGCGAGGCTGGGTGCCCATTCCAGCCTGATTGTCCCTGGGCAAGGCACCTGGGGATTTGCATGGGATGACGGAATCAAGATGGATGGCGATGAGGCTGAGCACATTCAGGAAGCGGCGGGTGTGTTGTCCCAGTACTTTGACGCCATCGGGGTGCGTCTCTTCGCTTCGCTGAAGGATCAAGCCGCGGATCGGGAAGAGAGGATGTTAGCCCGATTCGTGAGAGCGGCGACGGTGCCCGTCATCAACCTCGAATCCGCCTACTTCCACCCGTGTCAGGCCTTGGCCGATGCAGCGACGATTACAGAACGTTTCGGCGGCAATCCGGCCGGGAAGCGATTCGTGTTGGCGTGGGCCAGCCATCCCAAGGCGCTGCCGACGGCCGTGCCCAACTCTGCGCTCCTGATGGCCGCCCGTCTTGGAATGCAGGTCACCGTCGCCCGGCCAGAAGGATTTGAACTCGATCCTGCGGTGATGGAGCGGGCGCGAGAGTACGGTCCGGTGGAGGAGACCGACGATCTGGACGGGGCGATGGCGGGCGCTGAGGTCGTGTATGCGAAGGCCTGGGCCAGTCGGTACGTGTATAAGGAGCCGGCTGAGGATGTCGCCCTGAGAAGCCGACACCGGGACTGGCGCATCACCGCCGACAGGATGGCTGCGACCGATGCCGCGGTATTCATGCATTGCCTGCCTGTCAGGCGCGGAGTCGTGGTGGATGATGCCGTGCTGGACGGCCCGCAGGCCATTCATTTGAGGCAGGCGGCCTACCGACTGTTTGCCCAACAGGCTATCCTGAGCTGGATTTGGGATCTGCCGGAATCAGGGTCGGCATCCGCGTCCGGGTTGGAATCGGCGCTGGAGCGATGAGCCCGGTCTGTGTAGTCAAGATCGGGGGTGGCCTGGTCGGCCATCTCGGCGACTTCTGGAAGGAGATTCACCTTCTTCAGGCCGATCGGAGTCTGATTCTTGTACACGGCGGAGGTCCGCAGGCGACGGCGATGGCCAGGCGCCTGGGTCATGAGCCGACCATTGTGCACGGCAGGAGGGTGACTTCAGATCTGGATCTGGACATCGTCCGCTGGACCATGCGCGGCGAGATCAACCTGCAGTTGACGTCGGAGGCTCAGGCGTCTGGCATTCCGGCCGTGGGCCTTTCGGGCGCGGACGCGGGGATCTTGCGTGCGTCCAAGCGCCCCCCGTGGGAAGTCGACGGCCGGATGGTAGACTTCGGCTGGGTGGGCGATGTGGAGTCGGTGGACGCGGAATTCCTTGAGGTGTCCTTGGGCGCAGGTCTCATGCCCATAGTGGCCCCGCTGGGAATTGACGATAGCGGTCAGGTCTACAACGTCAACGCCGATACCGTCGCAGTTGCCATTGCACAAGAACTCCAGGCGGCAGAATTGCTGCTGGTCACGGAGGCGGGTGGCTTGCGGACGGGCGCCGAGGCTGACGCTACGCTGGTACCCGTATGTGACGCGGAGATGTTTGAAGCCGGTGTTCGGGACGGATGGATCACGGCTGGAATGCGGGTGAAAATGGAGCTTGGCTTGGAGGCCTTGGCCGGCGGTGTGGGAGAGGTTTGGGTGACGGCGGCGGCGGATCTGGTGCGGCGGGAGAAGGCGACGCGCGTGCTGCCGTAGCCTCAGTGGTTGCACGCTCGGAGGTGGGGCGCTCTTGTTTGAAAAGAGCGTCACGATGCCGCGGATTTCCTATTTCTACGGAATCTCGATCTACATGTATTTCGACGATCACGCACCACCACATTTTCACGCGAGGTACGGGGAGTACGAGGCGAAAATTGTGATTGAGTCAGGCGTAGTCCTGGTGGGGGCGCTGCCTCCGCGGGCACTGCGATTGGTTCGCCGTTGGACCTCCATGAGCACCGCCGAACTTCTGGAACGATGGGAGCAAGCACGCATAGGACGTGAGATCGCACCTGTCCGGCCGCTGAAATGAGCGTTGATCACACCTATAGAGCGATCCTCCACATCACCTCCGCCAAGTCAGTGGGAGATCACCGCCTTCGGCTCAGGTTCGACGACGGCGTGGAGAAGGAGGTCTACGTCCGCCCCATTCTTCGCGGCCCCGTTTTCGAGCCGCTCAAGGACCCCGAGTACTTCCGCCAGTTCAAGCTGGACACGCACGCGGGCACCGTCGTTTGGCCCAACGGCGCCGACTTCGCGCCGGAAGCACTGTGGGATCTGCCGGACTTGGCGAACGCGTAGGGGAGAGGGTATTCCAGGCTGATCGCATTCCGCGATACGGAGCCCACGCGTATGGATTACCAACCACCATCTGCCAGAGAGATTCTGGAACGGCTCGTCGCTATCGCATCGCTCAGCAGCCGTGAAGCCGCGGCGGCCGATGAGCTGACCTCAATTCTGGAGACCGGTGGCCTCATGGTCCACCGGATGATGACCGGGCTATTCGCGCTGGGGAATCCGGGGAATCCCTCGCATCTGGAGTAGGGAATTCTAGTTGCCATTTCGATGTGATGTCGATACTCTTGGTCTCGGAGTAACCACTTGCCGCCACCTGTTATGAGCTCTCGAATCTTTACTTGCACCGTTTCAGTCGGGCTAATAGTGTTTGGCGCCGCGGCTTGCCAGCCGGCGGAGTCAGGATCGAGTGCAAACGACGGTGCGGATCCACTCT
Source organism: uncultured Rhodothermales bacterium (assembly GCA_964466675.1). Lineage (GTDB taxonomy): Bacteria > Bacteroidota > Rhodothermia > Rhodothermales > UBA10348 > CAYXSE01. The sequence goes on from CAYXSE010000015.1 coordinate 25,658, forward strand.
GGAACGGGAAGCAGCACTATGAGCAATACTGTCAGGGTTGCCATGGCGAAACTGGTGTCGGCGATGGACCGATTGCCGAGTTACTGTTGGTCAAGCCGCCAGATCTCACGATAATTGCGGCTCAGAATGGGGGCAATTACCCGGTCGACAAGTTGACCGCATGGATTGACGGTCGCGAGGACTAGCGTAGCCACGGCACCCGCGAGATGCCCGTTTGGGGAAACATCTGGACCGACGACGAGGGCGGAGCCGAAGCGGAGCAGAGGGTGATGCTCCAGATTAGCGAGTTGGTTGAGTACATCCGCACTCTCCAGCAGGACGAGCCCAGCGCCTGAGCCTCCTCTAGCGCGTAAAAGGGTGTCCTAGAGGTGTCCTAGAGGCGTTCTTCCGTGGCCAGGATCGGGTCCGCACCGGCCCGACATGGACCCTCGTTTT
>CAYXSE010000016.1:0-25660 GCA_964466675.1 uncultured Rhodothermales bacterium
AGGTCATCGGTGACCCGGCGAATAGTCCGGTGCAGGGCCCGGAGCAGGGCATCGGGTGCTGGGACGTCCGACACACGGATGTGCGAATCGCCAACAAAAATCCGCCACACCCGCCGGAGGAAGCGATTCACCCCGATGATGTCTCTCGTATTCCAGGGCTTGCTGGCTTCCAGCGGCCCGAGATACATCTCATAGAGTCTGAGCGTATCGCAACCGAATCGCTCGTTGATCTCGTCGGGACTCACGGCATTCTTCAGGCTCTTGCCCATCTTGCCGTATTCCTGGGTGACGGGCTCACCATTCAGGAAGAACTCTCGACCAGGCTTGTCCTGTACCTCGACGGCCGGGTTTCCATCCTGATCCACCACACCCTCAGCCGACACCGCGATTCCTCGTTCGTCCCGGTAGGCGAAGGCCTGGATATATCCCTGGTTGAAGAGGCGGCCGAACGGCTCCGCGGTCCCCACGAAGCCAAGATCGAAAAGCACTTTGTGCCAGAAGCGGGCATAAAGGAGATGGAGCACGGCATGCTCGACCCCACCCACGTAAAGATCGACCCCCGTATCGCCCATCCAGTACGATTCCTGCTTGGCATCCGCAAGGCTGTCGCCGTTGTCGGGGTCGATAAACCGCAGGTAGTACCAGCACGAGCCGGCCCATTGGGGCATGGTGTTCAACTCCCTCTGGTATTGGACGCCATCGATTTCCACGAGGCGCCAGTCGGCGGTGGCGCGACCCAGAGGAGGGCTGGGAGGAGCATTGGGATCGTCCGACGCGGACGGTCTGAAGTCCTCCATGGGAGGCAGTTCAACCGGCAATTGGTCGTCCGCGACTGGGCGGATGGACCCGTCGGGACCATGCAAGATTGGGAACGGCTCGCCCCAGTACCGCTGACGACTGAAGAGCCAGTCTCGGAGTTTGTAGGTAACGGCGCCGCGGCCGTGTCCGTTGGCCTCCAGCCAGCGAATCATCGTGCTCTTGGCTTCGGCAATGCCAAGTCCGTCGAGGAAATCGCTATTGATGGCCGGACCCTCTCCTGTGAAGGCCTGGCCCTCGAACCCGTCCGAGGGCTGGACCGTCCGGACGATGGGCAGGTCGAAGACCTCGGCGAAGTCCCAGTCTCGCTGGTCCTGCCCAGGAACGGCCATGATTGCCCCCGTTCCGTACCCCATAAGCACGTAGTCGGCTATCCAGACGGGGACCCGCTCGCCATTGGCTGGATTGACCGCGTGGCCTCCTGTGAAGACCCCCGTCTTGGTCTTGGATTCGGTCATGCGGTCCCGCTCGGTGCGGGAGGCAGCCTCAGTGCGATAGGTCGCGACGGCGTCCTTCTGACCTGGCGTCGTCATGTCGTCCACGAGCGCGTGCTCCGGCGCCAGCACCATGTAGGTGGCGCCGAAAAGTGTGTCGGGCCTCGTGGTGAATACCTCCAGACTGGATGTCGACCCAACGACGGTGAACACCACATGGGCACCCTCACTCCGGCCCACCCAATTCCGCTGCATCATCTTTACCGGCTCCGGCCAGTCAACGGAATCGAGGTCACTCTCCAAACGATCTCCGTAGGCCGTGATCCGAAGCATCCACTGCTTCAACGGCCTCTTGAATACGGGGTGATTGCCGCGCTCGCTTCGGCCTTCGTTGGTGACCTCCTCGTTGGCAAGCACCGTCCCAAGCGCGGGGCACCAATTCACCGGCACCTCGGCCAGGTAGGCAAGTCTGTGCTCGGCCAGCACCTCCTCGCGTTCGGCCGCCGACAGCCCCGCCCAGGATGGATCTTCTTCAGAGAGCCGCTGCTCAAGTTCCGAGATCGGCCGGGCTCTCTGTGCCTCCGTGTCGTACCAGCTGCCGTAGAGCCTCAGGAAGATCCACTGCGTCCATCGGTAGTAGGAAACGTCTGTCGTCGCGAGCGCACGGTCCCAGTCATAGCTGAGACCGAGGGCCTTAAGCTGCCGAAGCATATTGGCGATATTGGCCTCGGTCGTGACCCTGGGGTGGACTCCATGCTCTACGGCAAACTGCTCTGCGGGCAGCCCAAACGCGTCGAAGCCCATGGGATGCAGGACGTTGAAGCCGCGCATTCGCTTGTATCGGGCCACGATGTCCGTGGCGATGTACCCCAAAGGGTGTCCCACATGAAGCCCCACGCCGCTCGGGTAGGGAAACATGTCCAGGACGTAATACTTGGGCTTGGACGTGTCCACGTTCTCTGGAACGCGAAAGGTCTTGTTCTCCTCCCAAGCCTTCTGCCAGCGAGTCTCAATGTCCTGGAAAGGGTAGTCGGACATGGTGCGAATCAGGATTATACGTCCAGGAGGAGGTGGGAGCGTGTGTCTTCGTTCAGGTCGTCCATGAGATCGACGAAGAATCTCTTGCCATACTTCGAAACCAGATAGACCGGCGAAATCAGTCGCTCCTGGGGGGTACCGCCTGGAAAAAGAGCCCCTCTGACCTTTTCGATCTGCTGACGCAATTGGTCCTGGCTCCTGCGGTCGGCCTTCAGAACTCGGTCTCGAAGGCGATTGATTTCCCTTTGTACCGTGGCCCGTGTGGCTTCCAGGGTCTTGGCAAGGGACTGATCCACCGACGAGACTTCAGGGCCGAGGCTGGCAACAAGGTCGTCAACCTCCCGCGCGAGGTCGTCGAAGCGCTGGCCGGCATCGAACTCCATCCTGGATCGAGCGGTCTTCGTAAACAGGGCATCGATATCTTGCCTGAAGTCACCAACCGGGATATCCAACCGATCCAGGGTGCGTCGAATTCCGGGCTCGATGAAGGAGGCGCTCAGGCGGGGGTAGATCACAGGCATGGGGATCCCCGCCCATTCGTAAACGCCCTGATACTGGGCAAAATAGGCGGCTTCTCCCGGGCCGGCCACATAGGCGGCGGTGGGGAACAGCCAATCCTGGGTTAGAGGGCGTAGGACAACATTCGGACTGAACCGCTCGGGATGTTGTTCGAGAAGTTGGACCAACTGCTCTCGGGACCACTGGAGGTCGGATCCTCGAAGGGTGAAGGAGTCCTGATCGGCGTCGATGGGGAGCCGCATCCCATCGTGCTCGAGAAAAAGATTAGTCGGCCGAAGGTGTACCTGCGTATGGTAGCTCGCCTCCAGTCTGGAGCTGGTCTCCCTCAAACAGGCGTCGGAGGATTCCCAATCCAGCAACTCCTTCTTCCAGAGCGGGGCCGCGAGCTCCTTGATCCGCGCATCATGCGCCGAGAAGAGAACAAGTCCCGAACCCGGGAGCAACTCTCGAAGGAGGCCTGCAAAAGAATCGCGGAATGTGTGCCCTGGGACGTACCACTTCCGCACCGCAGCCATGACCTCCGGTAGAAATTCGGTCGGAGGCAGAGAGGCTTCCAGGGTATCCAGAACATTGTTCAGGTCCGAACTGAACCGAAGCGCGCCTACGGGCCCCAGGTTGCCGGAAGCCGGTGTCGAGTGGCCCTGATAGTGCAGGTGGATGGGCTCGGGCCTTCTAGGAACCCAAGCGGATGCCATCTCCTCAAGGTCGTGGTCATCGGAGCCCAGCCAAAAAACAGGAACGACCGGTCGGCCGGTTTCGGTCTCCAGCTTTTTGGCCAGAATCACCGTCGTCATCGCCTTCAGAACGGTGTAGGTCGGACCCGTCAGAAGACCGACCTGCTGGCCCGTGATGATAGCCGCAGCATCCGGATGCAGGAGCCGCTCCACGTTAGCCAGTGCCAGCGCATCATCGCCCCACAGAGCCTGCTGCTCCCGGAGCACCTCAACCAGCACTCCCCGGTCCGCGTGCGGAGCCTGGGCGGCTGCGGCTGCAGCCCGGGCAACCCCGTCGAGCGTGGGCTCATGCGCGTAGTAGCTGGACGCGGATCCGGCACCGGCGGCGTAGTCGGAAAAAAGCCCGGAAAAGCCCCCGAGGTCTACGTAGGGAATTCTATTAACGGCTCTAACAGAGCTGGGAGCCAGTTCCATGTCCAGCGAGACGGGGTCGGTGATCAGTTGCTCGAGCCCTTGAGGCGGTTGAGTTCATCTCTCAACTGCGCGGCCTTCTCGTAATTCTCCTCGGCAATGGCCTTGGTCAACTGAGCTTCAATCTGATCCACTTCCGATTTCGGCCCTTCTGGTTCCTTCTTCTTGACTTCCTCGGGAACAGGCGGTTCAGATTCCTCCGACCGCTCATCCTCTTCGGTCGGGATGCCGGCCTCGTCCAAGACATCAGGAGAGACATATATGGGCGCGTCCGCGCGGACGGCAAGCGCCACGGCATCGCTGGGCCGGGCGTCCAATTGACCCTCTTCCCCACCCACGGTGTAGCGAATTTTAGCGAAGAAAGTGCCCTCGCGAAGTTCGTCAATGACGACATCCACGACCTCGGCTTGAACGGCGTCGAAGAGATCCCGGAGCAGGTCGTGGGTCATGGGCCGAGGAGGCTGGATTTTCTCCAACTCCAGCGCTATTGCCTGAGCTTCGAACGCCCCGATGATGATGGGAAGTCTACGATTCCCCTCGACCTCCCCCAGCACGAGCGCATAGGCGCCTCCACTCGAAGGGCTCGTTGAGAGTCCGATGATGTCAACCTGTATGAAATCCATCAATGGGGGTGTTCAGAGATCGTCTCCGGTTTAGCCGGGTCACCGGCAATAATCGTCCCTAACGCGCTCAGGAATAGCCTGTTCTCATGTTCGGTACCCGAACTCACCCGAATCCAACCCTTCAGATCCGGGTAGCCGCCCATCTCGCGCACCAGAATCCCCAGCTTGGCCAAGCTCACCGTCAGGGCGTGAGGGTCCTGATTGGTGCGGAAGAGGACGAAGTTGGTCGAGGAGGGGATCACCTGGACGTGCTCCAGCCGAGACATCTCGCTGGTCAAGTCAGCCGTCCAGCGAGTGATGTCGCCGATTCTACCCGCGACGATTTCGGGTCGCCGTAGCAACGACAGCGCCGCGGCCTCTGCGATCCTGTCGACCATGAATGGCAATCGAGATTTCATCATCTCCGCCACGAGGCGCGGGTGGCCCAGCATGTACCCGACCCGAAGACCAGCCAACCCAAACGCCTTGGACAGGGTTCGCATGATGATCAGGTTGGGAAACCGATCCGCCAGATCCAGTACGGTGCCATGGGGATTGAATTCGACGTAAGCCTCGTCGACGACCACGATCCCCGGAGCGGCCATGAGAACATCCACTATCTGGTCACGGGTCAGCGCCAGTCCGGTCGGGTTGTTCGGGGTGGTCAGAACCGTCAGGGTCGGGTTGGTCCGAGCCATCGCCGCGAGTACCCCATCCATGTCGAAGGACAGATCCGGAAGGGGTGCAACCGGAACTACCGCGCCTCCATGCAGCCCCACCATGGACTCGAAGAGCGCAAACATCGGGCGTGGAAGCACGACGGGAGTGCCGGGTCCGACGAAGGTCATCCCCAGCGTGTAGGTCAACTCGTTGGACCCGTTTCCGACAATGATTCCCGCTTCGGGGTGCCCATACCGTTCGGCGAGGGCGGCCCGAAGCTCGTGCGGGACCTCGGAGGGATAGCGGTTTACCTCCGTCTCGTCGACAGCCCGGCAAATATCAGCCTTCACCTCGGCGGGGAGGTCCAGAGGGCATTCGTTCTGATTCAGCTTGGCAACGGGCGCACTGCCACCTCCCGGCGGGGCACCGACCGCGTACTCGCGGGCACGGCGAACTTCCGGCCGAACCAACTGAATGGAGGGGCCAGACGATCGCACATCGAGATCGTTTGGAAGCCCAGAAGCCACAATGCCGACCAGTTTCTCGAGGGTCCCTCGCATCCGTTCGCCCATCTCAACCACCTCCCCGTGGCCGAGCGGCTCGGTGTTGAGTCCCGCGGCAGGGTTGGTGATGGTGGACAGCCCCAAAACTCTCATTCCCAACTCGGCGGCGGCGCGGACTTCCGGCACCGTACTCATGCCGACGGCACTCGCCCCGAGGCCACGGAAAGCCCGGATTTCGGCCTTGGTTTCATAGCTGGGCCCCGACGTCCACAGATAGACCCCCCGCTCCACTCCCACTCCAGCGGCCGCCACCGCGGCGTCCGCGACCGCTAGCCAGTCGGCATCATAGGGGTCTGCCTCTATGGCACCGTGCACGTATGGCTTCGGCCCGGTCCAGTCTATGTGTCCCGTGATCCACATCAAGGTTCCGGGCGGGAATCTCTGATTGATGCCTCCTGCCGCGTTCGTGACCAGCATATGGGTCGCGCCTAGCGCGTGGGCCAGGCGGACCGGGAAGGTGATCGCAGCCAGGTCGTGGCCTTCATAAGCGTGCACTCTGCCCTGTACAAAAAGAACCTCGCAGCCCGCCATGGTCCCGAAGACCAACCGACCTCGGTGTCCCTGAACGGTACTGGACGGATACCCCGGAATGTTGTTGGACTCGATAACGGTGGCGCCCTCAGTCGAGTCAGCCAGACTGCCCAGGCCGGACCCCAGGATCAAGGCCAGGCGAGGACGACGGTCGGTGATCTTTCGAACGGCCTCCAACGCGTCATTCAGCTCGTTCTCGCGTGCGATCATGCGGCTCTAAGGCCCCGGTAGGTTCGCATGCTCCAGAATACCTCTCGGCCAACTACGGCCAGGGTCGTCGCGAGGGGGATGGCAATCAGCATCCCGACAATGCCTCCCAACTGGGCTCCAATCAACACCACGAACAGGATCACAAGCGGGTGCGCCCGCGCCGCTTTCGAAAATATCAGAGGCTGAAGCAGCAGGTTGTCGGTGATTTGGGTTACGGCCATCGCAGCCAGGACACCCGGGAACAGGGCGAAGTCGCCGGTCTGAGAGATTCCGATGATGGCCCCGGCGATCAGGCCGATGACCGGTCCAAAATATGGGATGGTGTTGGCCAGACCGGCGAAGATCCCCACCGCCAAGGCGTAGTCCAGTCCGGCGAGAGTGAGAAGGACCGTCGCAATGGTCGCGATGGAGAGGCTCTGGAAGAACAGCGCCCGAAAATACCGACCAATGTTGACCTCGACTTTCTCGACAATGCCCAGCGAAAATTCGAAATAGCGATTGGGGATGACACGAAGAAACCCGGCTCGAAGTCGTGATCCATCCTTCAGGAAAAAAAACGCGACGAAGGGGATCACCGCGACGGCGTAGAAAATATTGGTGAAGAGATCGATCACCGATCCAGCCATGGCAGTTATACGGTCCTCCCTTAGCAACGTCTCGAGGCTCCCCACCATGCCCTCGCGAATCTCAACAGGATCCAGCGGTAGCCAGCTTGCTATCCGTTCTGCCACGGTGCTGGCCACGCCAGCCGGAGACAGCTGCTTGGATACCTCAGAAATCTCGCCGGCCACGAAAGGCAGCAGATACGTCAGGAGCATTCCGAACAAACCAAAGACCAGCAAGAAGGTGAGCGAAATGGCGGTCATCTGACCGAGGCCGAAGCTCTGAATCCAGTCCTTGGTGGGACGCATGAAGTAGGCCAGGAGCACCCCAACCAGGAGGTACGTAACCAATCGCACGAAAAGCCAGACCAGAAGGCCAGCCCCCACGATCAGGGCGGCATAAATAAGCCACCGGATGACGCGTTCGGGCGTCACTCCTCCAGGAGTGGTAAGCGATGGAATGGAGTCTGGAGTCACTTGTGCAGGAGGATCAGGAACGAAGTCGTACGATAGCACTCGGACAACGGTCCCGGTCAAAAAATTACGGGTGAAACCAGCTTCAGCCGCCGCATGGTCAGCTCAGCAACTCTTGTAGGAGCGGTCTGATGATGTCTGGGCCGAATCCCCGGCGAGCGAGATAAGCGTACAGTCGCTCGCGTCTCTTTCGGGGAGCCAAGCTTGCGGGCTGTCGGGAGACGTGCCTCTCGGCGTGCTCTCTTGCATCGGCCGCCTCATCCCGATCGGCATTGAGTTCAGAGACGACCTGTTGGGCCTGAACGTCCCCTATTCCCTTCAATCTCAGTTCTGTCAGCACCCGTCGGGTCCCAAACTGGCGTGTCAAGATTCGATTCCGGGCGAAACTCTCGGCGAACGAAGCGTCATTCAGGTAGCCCAGTTCAGTCATCTTCTGAACGGCAGCCTCTACCGCGGGTTGTCCGAAGCCTGCCTGCCTGAGTCGGCCGCGGAGTTCGGATGAGGAGCGGGAACGGTGGGCGATGAGGCCCAACGCTCGCTGTCGTGACCGGTAAAATTCTTCTTCGGACAGGCACCGAGCGAGAAGTGCCTCATCCAGTTCGGTGCCTTTGGTGATACCCAACTCCATCGCCGCGAGGACGGGCATTCCAAAGGAAAATTTCTCATCGACGAAAATGGAAATTCGGTTGGAGTCTCTGACCTGAACGGACGTAGCCGTTACGGTACCCGATCTTGGCTGGCCCCTTTCTTTCGGGGCCTGGCGTTGGTGGCGCTTCCCCTTCCTCATCGCACGCGCACCCGCAAGGTGTCGAGGGAGATTCCGGCGACAATTCCGATTCCCCCGGCAACATTTCCGTCCGGTTCTCTTCTCTCCGGATCCCGACTGCTCAGCGCGAATCGGGCGTAGTCCAAAGTGCTTCTTAGTAGCGAGACTTTAAGGTCGTGTTCCGGAAGCGGATCGTCCTCGGTGTCGACAGGAACGGCATAGAGTCCGGTCCAACTGAGCTGTTCCCGGCTTCCCAGCGGCTCCTCAAGAACGGCCGACGGAAGAAGGAAAAAGTCCACCAAAACCGACGAAAATTCCTCGACCGGGTCCAGGGATGTCTCGATCCAATAACCGGTTGTGGTTCCGCCAGTCGGATGCCACCACATGGTCACATCGATGGGATAGATGAATCCGGTTCGCGACGGTAGGCCCGACGCCAAGCTATCCAACGGTATGGAAAGCGAATCCAAAAACACCGCCGAAATTGGCGCGCTGGGTATCGATACCCGAATGCTGTCAATGCTGACGGGCGGAGGCACCAGACCGCTGGCGCTGACTCGGTCCGAACCTGCGAGGACCTGGAGTCGAAACTCGGCCCCGGGGGAGACAATGGGTGCTCCGGGAGGGGGGATGTACCTCCCGGATGCTTCGGAGAGCGTGTACTCGAATGGCCGTCCGTTCAACTCCATCACCACAAGGGCATTTCCGACCACAGGCGAACTCCGACTCGCCCCAATGGCGGTGGTGCGCGAGACTCTCACATCCGGGAGGGGCTGCCCGGACTCCAGGAAGCTCTCCACGACCACGACCTCCGCATCGTCGGAGACCGAGTCGCAGCCAATCATGGTCAATCCGACCAGCACCATCGACGCACGCACGCCCCACACCGAAAGGGACAGGCTGATTGGTCTCCGATCTGACACCCGCTCCGTCAAATAATTACCTCAATCTCGAATAGGGGGAGGATGGGGAGACCGCGTCGGTTGTTCGTCTTTATGCCGTTCCCATTTGGCTCAAAAGACCTGCCGATCACGTTCCGATAGTTAAGGACGTTGTACAGCTGAAGCTGGAATCGCCAGTCCCCATCCAACCAACGGAACGAGCGGCTGGCGCTTACATCCAGACGTTGGTAGAGGGGAAGGCGGCCGTTGTAGATGGACGGTCGGTAGAGATAGGTCACGGGCTCCCCAGACACCGCGCCGGAGAGTTCGTAACTCGCCGTGGGGACCGTGATCGGATAACCCGACCGGAGGGTCGCCCCCGCGCCGAGGGTCCAAGTGCCAGTTCGATACTCGAAGTACCCGCGCAGCGCCACGGGGACATCAAACTTGGACGGATGGAACTCCGTCTGGCTGAGACCGAGGGACCTCGTTCGGGATCGTTCCAACGTCAAAGCTAGCGATCCCAAGGCTGCGCTGTTCTCCAGGGTGGCGTTCAGTTCGATTCCGGATGCGCGCGCTTGGCCTTCGACGTATTGGCCCAGGAGCGTGCCGAGCTCGATTCCGGGCCCCGATAGTTGATTTTTGGATTGGAACTCGTCGCGCGGGAGGAGGATATGCTCCTGGCGCCTCAGGTAGACGTCGGCACGGAGCTCCAGATCGGCCCGCGGATGGCTCTCCACACCCACGGAAAATTCGGTGCCCTTCGCCGGCGCCGTCGTACCGCCTGAGGGAATCCAGCGACTCGATACGATATCGTAGAGATAGGAGCGCCGATCCCGGATACGGTGGAGGTATTGGTAGTTGCGGGTTGCGGAGGCTCGAAGGGTAAGCAGGCTGGGATGCACTTCCCATTGGAGGCTGAACCGCGGCTCGAGCCGGACCAGGCGATCCGATCCGAAGGCCACAACCCGCACTCCAGAAACCACCAGAATGGCGGATCGAGGCTTCCAGCTGTCCTGTGCATAGGCAGAAATCTCAATCGCCTCGGAGTCGCTGGTCTGTTGAAGTCTTTCCGACAGTCCCGGGTTGTATTGGATTAGCGCGTCGACCTTGGAATCGAAGGTGCGGTTGACCACCTGGACACCCAGCCGGACCAGGCTCTTCGCGGAGCGGTAATAGTCCATATCCAATCGCAAGCCGAGGTCCCTCAGGCCCACCTCGTAGGTCGATCTGACATTGGCGGTGAGTGTGGGGCGGAGGAAGGCACCTTCTTGGGCTTCATATCGGGAGTCGTAAGCGGTCGCGGTGAGGTACCAGTGCTGAGAAAGCAGGCGCTCATACCGGGCGCTTACCACCTGATTTCGCCACCGCTGCGTAATTTCGAAAAGCAGGTCTGCGGGTTTCAGCCATGAAGACAGGTCGAGGGAGAGGTCGAAGGGGAGACGGAGGTCCAGGTCGTCCAGGCCCGTGTATGAAGTAATCGAAACCCGGCTCTTCTCGTCCGGCCGGAACACCAGCTTGGCCGTCCAATCATAAAAGTAGTATCCCGTTCTGAGCGTGTCCCTTCGCCCGAATTCGTCCGATACCGGGTGGGTTCGCCCGATGAGTCGATCCACGTAGGATCGACGTCCGCCCAGCATGAACGAGGCCCTCGGCGTGATGGGCGTTTCGATCAAGAAGCGCGCGCTGTGGACGTTGACGGCGGCCCGTGCCCTGGGTTCTGGCCCGCGTCCATCCGAGAGTTCTGCATCCAGGACCGCGGACAGTCGCCCGCCGAATTCCGCCGGCGTGGCGCCCCGGTAGAGTCGCACGGAGCGGAAGGTTTCGGTCTGGAAAGTGGAGATGAGACTGAACGCATGCCAGGGGTGATAGACGGGAGCTCCGTCCAGCAGATACAGGTTCTGGTCGGGCCCGCCGCCGCGAACTATGAGGCCACCCGTCACCTCCCCCGCGCGTCGAATTCCTGGCAACCAACTCAGCGCTTCCAAAAGGTCTTGACCTCCAAGCGACGCGGGAAATCGCTCAAGCCGACTCATGGGCGGAGCAGAGAGGCCTGGCATGAGTGTTCGTTCTCCGGGCCTTGGCTCCAGGGATTCGACCACGATGGCGCCACCGGGGATCGGCTCCTGACGCACCGAGAAACGGATGGGTGTTCGGGAGGCGGCAACCAGAGTGTCCAGCACGGCATAACCAAGAAAGGAAATCCGTACTCGGTAAGGCTCATCCGGCGATGCCGGAAAGGAAAAGTATCCGGTCCGATTAGTAATGGCACCGCGGCCGAGGTCCGGCAGCAGAACATGGGCACCCAACAGCGGAGCGCCGCTTTCCCGGTCAACGACGAATCCCGAGACGGAGACACGATTCCCGGTCGCAACCAAGACGTATTGCCCGGGCCCCGTGAATCTCGCCTGCAAGCCCGTGTTTTTCAGAAGGCACCTTAGTGCCTCGGTCGGCTCAGATCCGCGAAAGACGCAACTGACTTGCACGGCGCGGACCAGCCTCTCAGCGAACACCACGTCGATTCCTGCCTGATCTGAAAGGCTTTGGAGGCCTGTTGCAAGCGGTGCATCGGTGAGGTTGAGCGAGATGGCTTGGGCCTTGACCCCATCGGAGATAGCCGCCATGCAACACCCCAGGAGCGCGATGGCGATGAACTTGCGTGTTGTGCTGCCCGGATGCCCCATCCGGTCAAGATATAGGGTCGCAGCCTTCGTCCTCAAGCCAATTTTTCGGGGCCGACCCGATCCTCAGCGCCCGGAAAGGCTAGTTCGACGCAGAGCGAAGTCGAAACGTACCGTCTTCCTGAATCAGAACCTCGGCCTGGAGGGTTGCCGCCAGAATCGCCAGCACCTCCTCAGCGGATTGCTCGGGTTCGAAGGTGCCGCTAACCTGCAGGGCCGCTAGGTCGCTGTCCACGATGACCGTCACCCCGCGTACTGCCTCAATGCTAGCGACAACATCCGACATAGGCGTTTCTCGAAAGATCAGCAAATGTGTCCAGGAAAGGGCCTTGGGGATGTTCGCAACTTCGGGGGTGCTCGGCGGCGTGGCTCGGTCGACTCGGGTCGACTGACCCGGCTCAAGAACGACAATGGCATCGGGCATGACCAGCGGCGCTACGGCTACTTTGCCGGACACGAGCACCACTTCGGTGTGGTCCGATCGGCCCGAGACACTGAATCGAGTCCCCAGGACGGTGGTTCGGGCCTGCGCGGTCTCTACGGTAAATCCGGGCGAGCGAGAGACGACGTCGAAGAAGGCCGTACCGTCGAGGTCCACCGCGCGGTTGAATTCGGCGCCCGGCAAATAGGTCAGGGACGACCCGGGAGAGAGCCGAGCCGTGGATCCATCTGCGAGGGTCACAAGCAGGTTGGAGTCCTGGGGGGCTGTCACCGCCAACCGGTTGCTCTCTTGGACGCCAGCAACATAAATCAGGGACGCCAGGGTCAACGCAGACAGGCCGAGGCCGATTCGAGCAGGCCACCTGACTCGGCTGGCACGTCGCGATCGAATGGGCTTCCTGGATGCAGTCAGATGCTCGGCCCAAGCCTCGTTGAAAAGTTTGGCATCGTCCGAAACCCGCGCCTTCTGATCAACCAGGGCTTCGTGGTCTTCCAAGGCCTTCGCGAGTCCATCCTTGTGATCGGCGAGAAGGATTTTATCAGTCTCCGAAAGGGCCTCTCCCTCCCCAGCTTCGAGCAGGCCTTGAAGTATGACCAGTCGAGGATTGGGCAGGGCCGCTTCCAATTCCTCCTGCGCTACGGTTTCAAGACCATCCAAGACTCGCTGATCGTCTTCGGACAGCCCGGTGACTGCGCCCCCGGATTGGTTTGGACCGCTATGGTTGCTGTGCTCGCTCAAGCTAGGTTTTGCAACTAGGAACTACCTGTATCAAGACAGAAGCCGGGCGAAGTGGGCGAAAAGTAACATGACCGAGCCAGGAATCAGGATTGGAGCTACGACACCGAGAACCTTCCGGAGCCTCTTCAGCGCGCGCTTGACCTGCATTTTGACCGCCGCCTCGGTCGTGCCGATCGTGCTGGCAATCTCACCATATTTGTACCCCAGCGATTTCAGCTCGATGATCCGCCGGGTCTTCGGATTCAAAGAATCGAGCGCGCGTTCAATGTCAATCCCCAGACCTTGGCTCTCGGGCCTGACCGAAGGCTCGGCCATATCCACCGTGAAGGTGCTCTCGCGGCTCCCGTAGCGCCCGCGGTACAAATCCTGCAGCTCAAACAGGGCCGCCTTCAGCGCAAACCCCCTGACGCGGGCTCCGTCTTTGATCTCATTGACCCCGCGAAACACACGAAGAAGTGTGTTCTGGACCAGGTCGTCCAACTCAGCGTGGTGGCCAACCCGACGAATGAAAAACCCCCGAACAACCGGCTCCAGGGTAGACAGGAGAGCGGACTCGGCGGCTCGATCTCCGCCTTGGGCCTTGAGGACCAGCTCGGCCAGGGCCAAATTCGTTTTGTCGGGTGGAAACATGGGGAGGGTCCGGAGTGCCAACAGACGCCATCATACTACTCAAGCCGATCGCGGTGCGCCAAGGCAATGAGCGACACGCCTACAGGCAGGTCGAATCGGCGAAGTAGACGAGACTCGGATGCCAGCAGTTTCATCAGCATCCAGTTCAGTGGTGGGGTGGGTACTCCGGTTCCCGCACCATCCACGCCAATCGCACGTCCCGCAACACGAACAAAGGCCACAATCGGCAAAAGCAGGCTGTTGAAGTGGCTAATTCGATCCGTCGTGAGGCCGGCTGCACGAAGGGCTGCCTCGAGTGATTCGACCGTGTATCTCCGATAGTGGCCATTCCGTGCATCGTGATCACTCCACATCCAGGGGTTGGCGGGCACGGTGACGATGAGCGTTCCTCCCGGTGCGAGTTGACGGCTCAATCCGCGGAGGGCCGCGCGGTCATCCTGGATGTGCTCGATAACATCCAGCGCCAGGACCGCTCGGAACGTGCCTGGCGCGACCGGAAGGGAGTCGGGAAGGGAGCCGTCCAGAACAACGGCACACCCTCTCTGTTGGGCTCTCGCTCGGTCCGCCGGATCGGGTTCGATGGCGGTGACCGCTCCGAACGTGGACAGAAGCGGAAGATTGGCCCCATTTCCGCAGCCTACCTCGAGGATGGGCCCAGCCGGCTCGATTTGGCTCAAGAAAGATGCGACGATTCGCCTGCGACCCTCAAACCACCAGTGTCGCTCCTCCGCCTCGGCCAAAGCTTCCCGAAGATCCTGGTCCATGTTCTATTCCGTCAGGGTCCCCGAGGAATACGATCCGAGTACCTTCACGAATCCCGCAATTTCCTCGAGGTGGCCCACCGCATTTCGCACCGTTTCGTCCGCGATCGATCCGGCAAGATCCAGGTAAAAAATGTACTCGCCCGGGCTGCCCACCAACGGTCTGCTTTCAATCTTGAAGAGGTCGATATCGCGAAGCGCGAACACCGCGAGGCTCTTGAACAGCACGCCCGGAATATTTCGATGGGGAACGTAGAGGATAGACGTCTTGGGGCGCTCCAGGCTTGCGTCCTCTCTGGCGGCACTCTCCAGGGCCAGGAAACGGGTATAATTATTCGGATTGCTCTCTATGCCCGCCGCCAGAATGTTCAGTCCGTACTCCTCGGCAGCGCTCTTGCTGGCAATCGCGGCTTCGCTGGACTCAGACCCCTCCGCCACGCGCTTGGCTGCTCCCGCGGTATCGTAAGAAGGAACGATTTCTGCGTCTGGTAGACTGTTTCGAAGATAATTTCGGCACTGGCCGATGGCCTGTGGGTGAGAATGGATTCGACGAATAGCGGCCAGCGCCACCCCATGCTTCGCCAACACATGATGCCGGATCCGCAACTGTATCTCGGCTGTGATGACCAGTCGGTGATCACGCAGCAGATCGTAGTTGGCATGCACGCTGCCGTGCAGGGAATTCTCGATAGGAACCACGCCGGCCTCTACATCTCCATGCTCTACCGCTCGGAACACTTCTTCGAAACTGGGGCAGGGCACGACCTCGGCGTCGGGATAGAGTCCCAACGCAGCTTCTTCGGAATAGGCTCCAATCTCGCCTTGAAACGCTACGCGGTGATGGGGTACAGCCTCTTTCATCACATGCGTTCCGGCGCCGAGATTCCCAGCACGCCAAGGCCGCTGGCCAAAACGGTTCTGGCCGCCTGGGCCAGAAGCATTCGGGCAGAAGCGATATCCTCGGCCTCGCCAATTATGCGGCAGGCACCGTAGAATTGGGTGAACGCGACGGCCACTTCACGCAGGTAATTGGCCAGTCGGTGCGGCTCCTTGCTCTCGGCGGCGGCGGCTAGCACATCCGGGTATCGGAGCATCTCCTTGATGAGGTTTTCCTCCCGATCGTGGGTAAGCAATTCCAGTGGGGCGGAGGGCGAGAACTCGAAACCCACCTCCTTGGCCTTCCTGAGAATCGAACAGATTCGTGCGTGTGCGTATTGCAGATAGAAGACGGGATTCTTCTCACTCGCCTCCTTGGCCAGATCCAGATCGAACTCCAAGTGCGTGTTCGGAGACCGCATCAGGAAGAAGAACCGGGTGACATCCTCGCCGACCTCATCCAGTAAGTCATCCAGCGTCACATAGGTGGCCTTCCTCGTGCTCATTTTGACCGGCTGTCCGCCTCTTACAAGCGTCACAAACTGGTAGATGACCACGTCAATCGCGGACACATCGTAACCCAGCGCGCGCACCCCTTCGATCACATCCGGGAATGTGGCGATGTGATCGGCTCCGAACACGTCGACGATCTTGTCGAAGCCTCGCTTCACCTTGTCCACGTGATATCCGATGTCCGGGAGTCGGTAGGTGGGTTCGCCCGTGCTCTTAACCAGGACCGTGTCCTGTTCCTTTCCGAATTCGGTGGTCCTGAACCAGATGGCACCATCCTTGTCGTAGGCCAGATCCTTTTCGCGGAGTTTCTCCACGATGGACCAGACCGCCCCTGAATCGTAGAGGCTGCGCTCATTAAAGAAGGTATCCATGCGAATCCCGAGGCGTGCCAGAGTCACGGCGAACTCGGCGAAAATTTTGACCTCGGCCGCGTCCTTGAACACCTCGACATCTCCATCCGCCAGGAGTGACGCTCCATGCTCTGCGAAGAGGGCCTGGGCGATTTCGGTGATGTACGAGCCCTGGTAGCCGTCATCCGGGAAACTCTCCGGCACCTCCAGTTGTGTGTCTCCTGCAGCCTCGATGTGCTTCGTGGCTCCCTCCGGATTCACGAAGGCCTCGTATCGGGCGCGCACGGACTCCCCAAGCACCCGCATTTGCCTCCCGGCGTTGTTGAAGTAGTACTCCCTGGTCACCTCGTAACCGGCACTCTCCAGCAGGTTCGCGAGCGTGTCGCCCAGAACGGCGTTTCGACCGTGACCCACGGTCAGCGGGCCTGTGGGATTCGCGCTCACAAATTCAACGACGGCCGTTTTTCCGCTCACAGGGATTCGACCGAATTCGTCTCCGGCATCGAGAATCGCGCGAAGGCCGTCCGAAAGGAACGCCGGCGCGAACCGAAAATTGAGGAAGCCGGGCCCTGCCACTTCGACGGAGGACACCAGAGATTCGTCCAGGTCCATCAGGTTGACGAGTTCGTCGGCGATGGCCCGCGGCGACTTCTTGAAATGTCGGGCCAGTTTCAGGGCGGCGTTGGTGGCCAGGTCCCCATGCTGTGTGTTGGCTGGTCCCTGGAATTCGATGTCGAAATCCACGGGGAGGTCTCCCATCTTCTGAAGGGCCTTCGAAATCTGGAACGACAGGTAGTCGCGCATTCGGTGCTGACGGCTAAAAAAAAGGAAAGGCCGGGTTTACGGCGGCGGTCACCCTGCTGCGTCGGGACTCCCGCCCACGTCGGGATTCCCGTCCACAAAATACTTGACCACGTCCCGCCAGGTTACTATTCCCACAAGGCTTCCTTTGGAATCCACCACCGGGAGCCCGGATACATTCAGGGCCAGCAGCATCTCGGCTGCCGCTTCCACGGTGCCGTCGGGCAGAATGGCAAACGGTTGAGGGGTCATGATCTGATGGGCTCTGCGGTCCAGAGTTCGGCTATCTCTCATGCGTTCTGATGGTGACTCCAGGTACGGACTGAGCGCACCAAGCACATCTCGATCCGAAATAATACCGATGAGTTCGTTCTCCTCCATGACGGGGACGTGGTGGAAATTGCCCTGGGTGAGTTTGTGCCGAACCACTCGCAGGGGATCATCTGCATTGACCCGGACCACCAATTGGGTCATGATGTCTTGGACCTTGGTCATGAGGTAAGTTACGCCCGATGCAAAACCTAAGCCAAGGGCGTCCGCAAGCTCGACTACAAAACCTCCCGACGGCTCCTCCGTATGAACTCCCATGATCCGAAGAGCCCTTTTATTGCTCCTGCTAACCGCCATTGTGGCGCCCGTGGCCTACAGCCAATCGGAACATGCATTTGTGGTTGCGCGGGTCAAATATTCGGGTGGAGGTGACTGGTACAGCGACCCCCAGTCTCTACCTGAGCTTCTCGAGTTCGTTCGAAACAACACACGGATGGACGTGGCCCCGGAGCCGGAAACCGTTGAGCTGTCGAGTGCCGGTCTGTTCTCGTTTCCGTATCTCTATCTGACGGGTCACGGGAATATGGTGCTCTCCGATCGGGAGGCCGAACGGCTACGTAGGTACCTGCTCGGTGGCGGATTCTTGCACGTGGACGACAACTACGGTCTGGACAGCCACTTCAGAAGGGAGTTGGCCAAGGTGTTTCCAGATCGGGAGTTGGTAGAATTGCCCTTCGATCATCCGATCTACAACAATCAGTTTGAGTTTCCGAATGGGCTTCCAAAGATCCATGAGCATGACGGAAATCCGCCCCAGGGGCTGGCCATCCTGGACGATCGGGACCGCGTCGTGCTGTTCTATTCCTATGAATCGGACCTGGGCGATGGGTGGGAGCCAGAGGCGGTCCACAGCGACCCTCCTGAGCTTCGGCAGGCTGCCCTGCGAATGGGCACCAACATCCTCACCTACGCGATGATGCGCTAGGGGCAATACCCAGTCGGTCTCAAATGAAAGGAAAAATTCGCTGGTTCGGGCTCGGGCTGTTCGTGGCGTTTCTTTTTGCCACGAACCCGAGCCGGGAAGAGTTCGAGGCCTACGTTCAGCACCGTGTCGAAGAAAAACTCGGCGAAGACGATGAAGGCGGGCACCTGGGAAGGATTATGACGGATCTTGGGTCGCAGGTAGTGGGTTCTCTGGCCGCGCGAATCTCTGAGCGATCTACTTTCGGGTTGTTCAGCCTCTACACCGTAGACGTGGGAGCGGACGGCAATCCCGATGAAGATTGGAGGTTCTTGGGAGTGGGGGGCAGCTTCGTGGAAATCTCGAGCCCGGACATGGACTGAAGCCCAACGAGGAAGAATGAGACGCACCCGAGCGCTTCGACAATGGTAAATCGACTCGACCTGAATCATGCCTGAATTGCAGAACGCCGACCCGGCCATCTTCGATCTTATTCGAAAGGAAGTCGTCCGACAGAACGACGGTTTGGAGTTGATCGCTTCCGAGAACTTCGTCTCACGCAGCGTCCTAGAGGCGATGGGCACTCCGTTGACGAACAAATATGCCGAAGGCCTGCCCGGCAAGCGGTATTATGGGGGCTGCAAGTTCGTCGATGAGGTGGAAGACCTGGCACGGGATCGAGCCAAGGAGCTTTTTGGCTGCGATTGGGTCAATGTGCAGCCTCATTCGGGTGCGTCGGCCAATGCCTCTGTGTACCTGGCGTTCATGCGTCCCGGGGACAAGTTTCTGGGTCTGGATCTAGCTCACGGAGGGCACCTCACTCATGGCTCGCCCGTCAATTTTTCCGGCATCCTGTACGAGGCGGAGTATTACGGCGTGGAGTCGGAGGGCCCGCTCGCCGGACGGATTGATATGGATCGCGTGCGCGAACGAGCAAAGGAAGTCGGCCCCCGCATGATCTCCATCGGTGCTAGTGCCTACTCCCGCGATTTCGACTATGCGGCGTTTCGCTCCATAGCCGACGAGGTGGGAGCGTACCTGTGGATGGATATGGCGCACACAGCCGGACTCATTGCGGCTGGTGTTCTGTCTGATCCCATGCCCCACTGCCACGTGGTAACCACGACCACTCACAAGACCCTGAGAGGTCCGCGAGGCGGGATGATCCTGGTGGGCAAAGACTACCTGAATCCGTTCGGAAAAGTCGCCGCCAAATCAGGCCGGGTGAAACACATGACCGAACTGCTCGATTCCGCCGTGTTTCCGGGCATGCAAGGAGGACCGCTCATGCACGTAATCGCGGCGAAGGCTGTTTCATTCCTCGAGGCGCTGGACCCGTCTTTCACAGACTATGCCCACGCCGTTGTTGAGAACGCACAAGTGATGGCGGCTGCATTCACCTCCCGCGGCTATGATATTGTGTCAGGCGGAACGGACAACCACCTCATGCTCATCGACCTACGCTCCAAGGGCATGTCCGGCAAGGATGCCGAACTGGCCCTTGGCCGGGCGGAGATTACCGTCAACAAGAACATGGTCCCATTCGACACCGAGAGTCCCTTTGTCACCAGCGGGATTCGAATCGGAACGCCGGCCATGACCACTCGCGGTTTTGGCCCTGCCGAGTTCGATTACGTGGTTGAACTGATGGACCGTGTGATGAAACAGCCAGACGACGAAAGCCTGGCTGACGTGGTGAGGCAGGATGTGCATGAACTCTGCAAGCGTTTCCCCCTCTACGATTTCGCCGTAGCCTAAATGCCCGACTCACCGTTGTCATCGACGGCTTACGCCGAACTGCTGGACCTGGGTCGTCGCCTCTATGATCGGGCATTGGTCCGACGGGAGGACGAGGTCATCACAGACCCGCGGGGGCAGCCGATCGGGTGGCTTCTGGACACGCGAATGCCGATGTTGGACGGGGCACTCTTCGCCGAAGTCGGCCGGGTCCTGGCTTCCCGGCTTCGGGCTCGGAACGCGTATCAGGTGGTGGGTTTCGGATTCGGGGCATTTTCGCTCGTCACGTCTGTCCTTTCGGCCGATCTCCATCCTCCGTTTGTCGGCGGCCTGGTGCGTGAGGAACGGAAACCGCATGGCCGGCGCCGATTGGTGGAGGGCCCCGTGGATCGGTCCAAGCCGGTCATTCTGGTTGACGATATTCTGAACTCCGGGCGAACGGCCAATCGAGCCATCGCCCTCCTGAGAAACGACGGCTTTCAGGTGGACGGAATGATGACCCTGTTCAATTTCACGTGGAGCGGGGGTCGGGCTAGGGTAGAGGCGCAAGGCCTATGGGTTGACACACTTTTGGACCTGAATCTCAGGGACAATCATTCGGGTGGATCGGATTCATCGTACTAAAGACGGCGCTGTAGCCACCTCATGAAACGATTCCTGAAGAGGCGCGCGGCAGCAGAAACCCCACCCATGCCCGAAGGCTTGGATGTGCAGGAGACTCCCAAGGAGGGGCTGGCAGAGATGGGTTTCCTGGACCACCTGGAAGAGTTCCGCTGGAGCATCATCAAGGCGGGAATTAGCGTTGCTGTAATGACGGGGTTCGCGATTTTCTTCCGGCGGGGGATAATCGGTGTTCTGCTCCTCGGCCCGAAGGACCCCGACTTCTTCATGTACCGCATACTGCGCGTGGATGCCATTCCGTTCGTGCTCCAGAATCGGAACATTACGGGCCAGTTCTTCGCGGACTGGGGCACGGTCCTGGCGGTGGGTCTGATCCTGGGCTCCCCGCTCGTGATCTATCAATTTTGGAAGTTCATCGAGCCCGGGCTGTATCCGGGCGAGAAAAAGGGACTACGGTTCGCGGCCGTCTTCGCATCGTTTTTCTTCGCCCTGGGGATCAGCTTCGGCTATCTGATCATCACTCCGCTGGCTCTGCAGTTCTTTGCCCAGTACTCCATCTCGCCCGAGATCACGAACGAATTCGATATCGCGAGATACTTTTCGATGATCACGTTCTGGGCGTTTGGGGCTGGGATTCTGTTCGAATTGCCGGTGTTTATCTACTTCCTGGCGAAGATGGGGATCGCTACTCCTGCGCTACTCAGAAAGTCGCGAAAATGGGCACTCATCGGGTGTCTGACGCTCGCCGCCCTGTTTACGCCACCGGACCCGCTGTCGCAGATCCTGGTGGCTTTGCCACTTCTATTCCTGTATGAGGGTTCTATTTTCATTGCCGCGCACGTGGAGAAAAAGCGAAACCGCGAGATGGAGAAGGCCCTGGCCTGATGTGACACCAACGGGTCGGGTGCTCTCGAAGAGTCCGGGCCCACATACCAAAATTTACATGAAGCGCCGTTCGGTTCTCTGGCTCGTCATCCTTGTGGCGTCATCGTCGGTGTGGGTTGGATTCCAGGTCGCCCGGGACGACGATTTCTACTCCATGAGGAAGAATTTTGAGCTGTTCGGTGAGGTGTACGAACAGGTAGTCGGCTCCTATGTGGTCAGAGTAGATCCCGAACGATTCATGCGCACGGGCATGGATGCCATGCTCGGTACGCTCGATCCATGGACGGATTTTCTGGACGAGGCCGACAATGTGGCGATGGATCTTCGGTCCCAGTCGGATCTGGGCAATGTCTTGCTCAATCTCGGTAGGCGCGCAGGGAGGATCACACTCTTGAGTCCGGACGTAAACACCGGGGCCTATGGAGAGGGCCTTCAGGTTGGCGATGTCCTTCTTGAGGTGGCAGGGCAGGCCGCCGATAGCCTCTCGCTAGCCCAGATTCATCAGTTACTGCTGGGAGAGCCCGGCACGCTCGTGGTCTTGGGAGTGCTGCGTCAGGGCTCCAGAGAAATCGAGGTGAGCCTGGTAAGGGAGAGGCCCCGTGTTCAGTATGTGTCGTTCGCTGAGCGTCTACCGGATTCGGACGTGGCGCTGATTCGCCTCGACGTTTTTGGGCCAGGCGCGGCTCATGAAATTGATAGCGCGCTTGAGGATCTCAGGGAAGAACGGCCCCTTACCGGACTGATTCTGGACTTGCGGGACAATCCCGGAGGATTGGTGAACGAGGCCGTCAACCTGGTGGGCCTGTTCGTGCCGGAGGATACTCCCGTGGTGTCGACCCGAGGACGTTCTCCCGAGTCGAATCTCCTCTACACCACCAATGACAGCCCTGACTGGCCCGATCTTCGTCTGGCTCTCCTGGTTAACCGGTCTTCCGCTTCGGCGAGCGAGATCGTGGCCGGCGCCCTGCAGGATTTGGATCGAGCGCTTATCGTCGGCGAGCCGTCTTTCGGCAAGGGACTCGTTCAAGTCGTGCGCTCCTTGTCGTACCACACGGCCATCAAATTGACCCTGTCACGCTATTTCACACCATCGGGCAGGGGGATCAGAAAGGATGTGGGTGAGCCTGGGGCAGAGCCGGGGGCCAACTTCCGGACTACAAACGGACGGTCGGTTCGCGAGGGTTACGGGATCGAACCGGACGTTCTGATCAGTGTCGGAGACGAGACCGAGCTCGAAGCGGCGTTGGTTCGAGATGCCTCCTTCTTTCATTTCGCCGGGGAACTCACTCGAGATCAGGGTGATGCCATGCTAGCCGCGACCCGCGCTTCTGGGAGGTTGGCGCTGACAGACGCCGTCGTCAGAAATTTCCAGGCGTGGCTCTCCGAATCTGGGTTTTCCTACGAATCCGAGTTGGATCGGCGCATCAATGCCATTGACGAGGTAATCGGGGATCGGTCCGCCACGGAATGGCTAGTCGGGCTTCGAGACGCCTCTGAGGATCAAAAGCGAGCCCAATTCGAGGCGTCTCGGGCCAGGATTCGCGCCCGCCTCGAACTGGAGGTAGCGTCAAGGTTGTTCTCACCGGCGGAGCGAGTTCGATTCCTGCTGCACACGGATGCCCTCGTGATCGAAACGCTGGGCGTCATGGATTCGGGTCGAGACCGGGGCCTCCTGGGACACGACTGACCGCTGGACCCGTGAGGCACAACTCTTGTCGCTGGGCCCCGTACTGTCGGAACCGGCCCCGTGGAAACTGAACTACTCCCATGCTGAACCGATCTCATTTCGCGTTTTTGATTCCGGCCCTGCTGACCACGACGAGTTGTGGCCAAGCGGTCCAGTCCCAGGAATACCAGCCTCAGAAGACAGCACAGCAAGACGTCACGCAAAGCCGGCACAATGCGATCACTCTCGCGGTAGAGACAGCATCTCCGGCGGTAGTTTCCATCAACGTTGTCCAACGCGTGCGGTACCGGGATCCGTTTGCAGATCCCTTCTTTGACTTCTTCTACGGCGGGCGACGGGCGCGGGTCAGGGAGCGGAACGTGCAGAGTATCGGATCGGGTTTCGTGGTCTCCTCGGATGGCTACATCGTGACCAATGATCATGTTGCCGGGCAGGGAGACGTGATCACGGTGGCCTTCCCCAATGGAAAGACCTACTCGGCGGAATTGGTAGGAACGGATCCGGCCTCAGATCTGGCGCTACTCAAGGTGAGCGCCGAGGGGCCCCTGGAATACCTGGATCTCGCACCGGCTCCGGCTCCGATTGTTGGCGAATGGGCCATCGCCCTCGGGAATCCGTTCGGCCTGTTCGAGGCCGCAGATCCGACCGTAACCGTCGGCGTTGTCAGTGCTACCGGTCGAGACCTTGCCCCTCAGGATGGCCGGTTGTACCGGGACATGATTCAGACGGACGCTGCGATCAATCAGGGGAATTCCGGCGGCCCGCTGGTGAACGCGCTCGGTCAGGTGATCGGAGTGAATTCGGCCATCATCAGCCAGAGCGGAGGCTCCGTTGGAATCGGTTTTGCGGTTCCTGCCGCTCGAGTCCGCCGCGTCGTGTCCGAGCTCCGAACGAACGGATTCGTGGACCGATCATACTACACCGGCTTGAACGGGCGTGACGTTTCACCACGTATTGCCCGGGCGCTCGGGCTCCAGTCCGTGGCTGGCGTATTTGTTCAGCAGGTGACGGCGGGATCGCCCGCCGATGAGGCTGGCTTCCGCCCCTACGACGTGATCTTGGCGATCCAAGATGAGCAGATCGACAACCAGTCGGATTTTGCCGCCAGGTTGTACGATTTCCGACCGGGAGACCGGCTCCGGTTTAGTGTGATTCGCGATTCAAGAGTGCTGAATTTGGCGATGCGATTGGGCAGCAGCCAGGGCGGCGGCTGACTTCGTTGCGATCCGGCCGGTCCTCCGAGGCCGGGTCACCGCCCTCGGGGGTTCGTGTAGCGCATGCCTTCCTCGAGTTCTCGCGGCCCGTTTTCAGTCTGGAACCGTACGGGAAGCGTTTCTCGATCCAGGTCAGGGCCGATTCCGTAAACCTCAAAGTGAAGATGGGGTCCGGTAGTAAAGCCGGTATTGCCTGAGATCCCCAGGAGTTGGCCCACGCGGACTTGTTGTCCTGCACGTACCCGGACTCCGCGATACTTGAGGTGAACGTAGTTGGCAATGGTGCCGTCTGCGTGCTGGACCTTCACGAAATTGGCGCGCGTCTTGAGCGCCTGATCCGGGCCCCCGACCTCGAATCGTCCCTCCGTTTCGATGACAATTCCCGTCCTGGAGGCGCGGATGCCCGTGCCTTCTGGCAAATCGAAATCAAGCGCGTACTTGCCCCGATGGGTGGTATCCCCGTCGTAACCCTGCCCGACCATCCAGGAGTCCCCCCGGTCGTACGGCAGGGAATACACGGCGCTCGCCTGGTGCTGAGGCGTCAAAGTTCCGAATATCCACTGCGCGTCAAACCGGTAAGACCAGCCCAGCTGCGGATTCGAAATGGAAAGGCGGATCGCATCCACCGTCCCAGATCCGGGAATCGTGACAACCATGGGAAGGCCGAGGTAGGTCCCAAGGTTCTCCATTTCCAGATCGAGCCGCATGGTGATGGCTCCATAGAGCAGGTTTCTCACGCGGATGTCAATTCCGCCCTCCTCATCCGGAACTCCCTCCAGGCAAAAGGCATCCTCGTAACACTCCTCCTGGGCGGCGGCCGGGAGGCCAACAAGAGCGGCGGCGAGAAACACGAAAGCGACCCGGCAGGTCAAGCTCACGCGAACGCGGACCAGGCCCGCTTGAAGGCAGCGACGTTGGCCGCGACACCTACGGACCCCTTGAACACCGCGCTGCCCGCAACGATGACGTCGGCTCCGGCCTCGACGATTTCCCGAACATTGCTGGGTTTGACGCCGCCGTCGACCTCCAGGTAGGCACTAGACCCAGCCGCGTCGAGCATGGCTCGCAGTCGGGAGATTTTATGGAGGCATTCGGGGACGAATCCCTGCCCACCGAACCCCGGATTGACGCTCATGATGAGTGCCAGATCGACGTCTCCGAGAATATCCTCGAGCGTAGACAGCGAAGTGCCGGGATTCAGCGTGACACCGGGCCTCATTCCTGCCTCGCGGATGGCCTGAATGGTTCGGTG
>CAYXSE010000017.1:0-22462 GCA_964466675.1 uncultured Rhodothermales bacterium
GGAGGAACGCCGGCAGCAGGAATCGCGGGTAACGCTCCTCGTAGTCGGGGTAAATGCGCTCCTCGATCCGGGTCTTCTCCAACTCTCCGATCTCCTCGTAGATGTCTCTCAGTGCTTGGTTGTTGGTCGCCCTGAAGTATCTGCCGCCGGTAGTTTGCGCGACCTGGGTTAGCATTTCTTCGTCAATCTCAACGGGCACCATACGGCGCTGTCTCCCCGCAAATGGGTGATCGATAACGAAGGGCGCCTCGCCTTGGGCGCCCACGCCGATCGCATAAACGCGAACTCCCATCGTCCTTGCGACCTCAGCCGCGGTTTCGGGGCTGAGTTCTCCGCGATTATTCTGGCCATCGGTCAGCAGGATAATCACCTTGCTCAGCGCTTCGGTATCGACCAGTCGATTGACCGCCATCGCCATCGCGGTGCCGATCGCGGTGCCGTCTTCGATCACTCCGACTTCGACCTCGCTCATCATGCTGAGGAGGAAGTCGTAGTCGAGGGTGAGCGGCGCCTGTGTATAGGCCTTGGCCGCAAAAACCACGAGCCCTACCCGGTCTGAGGTTCTCCCGCGGACGAACTCCGCGCCGACCTGTCGGGCGGCCTCGAAACGATTGGGTGTAAAATCTTCTGCCCTCATGGACGTCGAGGTGTCCAGCACCATCATTATATCTACGCCTTCTGCGAACCGCTCGCGGGAGACGTTTCGTTCCTGCGGCCTGGCGAGTGCGATGATTCCAAGACAGAGAGCCGTGGTCCTCAGGAACAGGGGGACCTGCCGAAGGCGGAGACGCAAGGTTGGCCGCATCAGGCTGGCCGACACCGAATTGGAGAACCTCAATCCCGTTTCAGTTCGGATCCGCCAGATGCGCCAGGCCACCATGGCCGGAAGTAGAAGGAGAAACCACAACCAACCCGGCTGGGCGAGCTCGTAGGGGAACGTCATGGGTCGACCTCCGGGCTCCAGGGAGAGTCCTTCTTGACTGGGCGTTCCGTGTCGGGGTTGGGCTCGATGGATGCGCCCTGCTCGATGGCTACGCTGTGTTCGATGGCTACGCTGTGTTCGATAGTCACGCCCTGTTCGACAGCTATGTTGTTTTCGTCGACGGGCTGGGGCGCCAAATCGGCCTCAGTATGTTCGATGGACAATTTCGCCGCGGAGAGGGCTTGCCGGGCATGGCCGACCGGGGGGCGATGATCGGCGAACTTGACAAGGTCGGCGGCCAGAAGTACCTCGCTCACTTCTGCAACCCTGTCTGTCTTTACGGAAGGCCTCTCGTCCAAGGCTGCCAGGAGTTCTCGGGTCGTCAACTCCAGCGCCGGCACGTCGGTTTTACGGGCCACGTAGGTTCTCACGATGTCGGATAGCTCCACGAAATAGGGCTTCATCGACGGGTCTTCCAATTTCTCCGCGGAGAGGGCCCTAAGTCGGCGCATGGCCTCATCAAACGGTGGCTCGGAGGGTTCCTTCGGTTCCGGGAGGGCGTCCCTGATGAGTTCCTCTGGCTTCCTGAAAACGAACCACCAAAGGGCCAAACCAATGGCGGCAACGGCAAGAAGCCAAGGCCAGATGGCCCTGGGAAACTCCACGAGGGGGGCGAGATCCTGGATGTCCTCGGTACCCTCGGGGACCACTGAGCGTACCGGAATTTTTTCGAGACCCGCGGCAAACCAGGTCGTGTCTCGCAGCGACGCCAGCCCAACCCGGGCCGAGACGAACGCTGTATCGACGGCGAACGTGGCAACCTCATACCGGACGGAGTCAATCTGGCTCTCGTCGCCGCGGAGTCGGGTCCCGCTGGAGAGTCTGCGAAGTAATTCGAGATCACCGGCCAACCCAATCGTTCCGGGAGGGTAACTCGGCGCCCGAAAATCGTCGGGGAAAAGCACGGCGTGGTCTCCAACGTGCCTGATGGAGACGGTCAGGATCTGCCGCGTCCCGATGGAGAGGGTGTCGGTGTCGAGGACAGCCCGGACCGTCTGAGCCTGGGCTCTCGGCGGCAGTGGCATCAACACAGCCGCGGTCACGGCTAAAACGAGGAGCAGCCGCATCAGTGAGCCCGCCGCTTGTGTCTCCTGCGGAAGAACTGAACCAGAGGCTCTACATAACCTTCATCAGTCCGTACCGGGACACGATCAACCCGCACCCGACGGAGCAGAGCCTCGACCGCAATTCGACGATTTTCGGCTTCCTCCTGGTATCGGTCTCTTTGGACCTGGGACCCGGTATCTACGATCTCGGTGGCGCCCGTCTCCGCGTCGGTCACTTCGAGCAGGCCGACGTTGGGGAGCACCTTCTCGGTCGGATCCATCATGTGGATGGCTACCGTGTCGTGTCTCCTCGACACGGCTCTCAATGCCTTCTCGTAGTCATCCGCGATGAAGTCGCTCAGTAGCAGGACGATGGATCTGCGATGCAGGACCTGGAGGGTCTGATTCAGGGCGACAGACAGGTTCGTACCCTTGGAGCGGCTGGCATGGGCAAATAGGTCCCGCACCAGTCGCAACACATGGCGACGGCCCTTCTTGGGGGGCACGAACAGCTCCACTTCGTCTGAGAATAGGAGAAGGCCCACCTTGTCATTGTTCTGGATAGCACTAAACGCTATGACAGCGCAGATCTCTGCCGCCATCTCTCTCTTGAACCACCCAGTTGAGCCGTAGTCTCCCGACCCGGAAACATCCACCAGTAGCAGCAGGGTCTGCTCCCGCTCCTCTTCGAAGATCTTGACGAACGTGTCATCGTATCGGGCGGAGACGTTCCAGTCGATGCTCCGAATGTCATCGCCGATCTGGTAGGGCCGAACCTCCGCGAACTCGATGCCTTGGCCCTTGAATGCGGAGTGGTACTCGCCCCCAAAAATGTTAGAGACCAGTCCGCGAGTACGGATCTCCAACTGGCGGATTGTCTTGAATAGCTCTTTGGGGATCATGCCTAAAAATACACCAGATGCAGCGGCGTTAGTAACGCACGATACCGGCAACATGTTGTGTCGCTGATCATCTCCGCGGAACCGGTTCACGCACAACTCATTTCTTCAGCCTGTAACGCAACGAGCGTTCGGGAGACCAACAATCGCTCAGTCTCAGGGAGGACCGGGGGCGTCCACGGCCACGACGACACATGAAGTACCTGCTCATTTTCGGAATGATTCTCGCGCTCACTCCGAGTCAAACGGTGGAGACCTTTCAGGTAGACCCGGTTCACTCCAGCATCGCGTTCAAGGTGCGTCATCTGGGCATTGCGAACGTGAACGGTCGTTTTGAGGAGTACGAAGCCTCCGTCACCGTCGATCCGGCAGACCTGGCGACGTTTTCCGTCGAGGCTGTGATACAGGTCTCGTCTCTCACCACCGGGATCGAGAGGCGCGACAATCATCTCAGGTCTGACGATTTCTTCGACGCGGAGAATTTCCCGACCATGGTTTTCCAGAGTCGAGAGGTTCGGAATCTGGACGGGCGGGAATTTGAATTGGTGGGGGATCTGACGATGCGCGGCATCACACGAGAATTGATTCTCGAAGTGGAATATGGTGGAGAGGCGAATGTGAGAGGCCGCAGAACAGTGGCTTTCGAGGCCAGCGGCAAATTGAATCGATTCGATTACGGGTTGCACTGGGATGCACTGACGGAGTTGGGAGGACTCGTCGTCGCGGAGGATATACGCCTTATTCTCGAGGTGGAAGCGAAGGGCCAGTGAGGGCGCACTTTTTTGGCAGAAACCCGATCGGGCAACGCCTCAGTGTTCTTGACATACTCCCGTCTCGACTGAAGCCGGGGGCTCTCTTCTCGATTTTCTCGTAGCTTCCCCCATCACAAATCAGTGCGAAGTTCTGCATGTCGGTTCGAACAGGTGTGATCGTGTTCCCGGGTTCCAATTGCGATCACGACGCCTTCCACGTGGCCAGTCAAATCACCGGGCAGGAAGCTCGATTCGTTTGGCACAAGGAGACCTCTCTCGGAGACCTGGACCTGGTCATTATCCCGGGTGGGTTTTCGTACGGGGACTATCTTCGGTCCGGGGCCATCGCGCGGTTTTCTCCGATCATGCAGGCGGTCGTCAAGTTCGCGAAGGATGGAGGGCTTGTGCTGGGAATCTGCAACGGATTCCAGGTCCTGTGCGAGACGGGGCTGTTACCCGGAGCCCTGATGCGGAATAAATCGCTTCGTTTTGTCTGTCGCCCGGTGCATGTCCGAGTCGACTCGGTAGAGACCCCATTCACCAGCGATCTCGATGTCGGAGAGGTCTTGGAGCTCCCGGTCGCCCACGGCGAGGGTAATTTCTACGCCTCTGCCGAGGATTTGGAGACTTTGGAAACGGAAGATCGGGTCGTTTTTCGATATGTAGATCCAACCGGGGCAGAAACGTCGTCGGCCAACCCAAACGGCTCGGCCCGCAACATTGCCGGCATAAGAAACGCGGGCGGCAACGTCGTCGGAATGATGCCACACCCCGAGAGACACGCGGAGGCTCTCTTGGGAAGTACGGATGGGCTAAGAATCTTCGGCAGCCTCGCGCGGCATCTGCAGGCTGTGCCGGCCTAGTCGCGCGGCCCGTCCAGTCGAGCGGCTCGTCCAGTCGAGTAGATAGACGGCCAGCTTTCCTCTGCGTCCCGAGCCCTCCGAGGCAATGAACAAGCGCCCGTCCGGGTGTATGGCGATTCCTTCCGGCTGGGGGAGAATGGCGGCCGGTAGGCGCCATGTCTCGAGGATCCTTCCGGCCCGATTGAGGAGAAGGAGGGCCGGCTTGACAGACGAGAGAACCAAGAGCCTTTCTCCGTCGGGCAGGAACGTCATGGCAGACGGCTTGAACTCAGAGCGCTTCAGGCGAAAGCCATCTGAGTCGTCCGAGCGGCCGTTGGTGGTAAACACTCGGGTCCAGGATGCGCCTCCATGGAGTGTCTCAATCCGGTAGAACCCACGGACACGCTTCAGACCACGCCCAGGATCTTCCTTGCACGCGGTCCACAACGACGCGCTGTGCAAGTCGTAGGTGAGCGACTCCAGATCACACCCTTCATGCAGCAACTTCCGAGAGCGCGTGCTCGGCCAATCCTCTTCACCACGGGTGGCTGCCGAGTCCAGGTGCGCCGTGTAGAGACGGCCATCACTTCGAAGGACATAGAGGCGGCCATCCACAACCTCCAGGGCTTCGAAGTCCCCATTGGAGGCAAAACGATGCTTGCCGATGATGGAACCCGTGTCGGGATCCAGCACATAAACGAGCCCCTTCTCATCCTGGACCGCTCCCAGAGAATTATCGTGGAGTACCGTCAATCCTGAGATTTCGCTGAGCGAACGAGCCAGCGTGTAGACGGTGTCCGGCTTGAGGAAGTCCACCCGGTCCAAAGACTGAGAGCTGGCCCCCGCGCAGCCCGCGAATAGCAAGAGAAGCGTGGTGGTGCCCGTCGCTGGGAAGATGGCCATCAGCCCGCGACTACCGCCTTGACGTACTCCCGCCTCATGATGGCGATCGCCTGGATAGAGATTGCCTTGGGGCACACAGCTTCACACTCGGCATGGTTCGAACAGTCGCCGAATCCTTCGGCAGCCATCTGGTCCACCATACCAACAACTCGCTCGGTACGCTCGGCTTGTCCCTGCGGAAGGAGCGCGAACTGAGCAATCTTGGCTGCCGTGAACAGCGATGCCGACGCGTTTGGGCAGGCCGCGACGCAGGCCCCACAACCGATGCACGCGGCGAAGTCAAAGGCGTCATCGACGGCGGACTTGCCGATGGGCAGCGCGTTGGCATCCTGCGCCCCACCAGTATTGACAGATATGTAACCGCCGGCGCCAATGATCCGATCGAAAGAGCTTCTGTCCACCACCAGGTCCCTGATCACTGGAAATGCCGCGGCGCGCCAAGGCTCTACGACGATGGTGTCTCCGTCCTTGTAGTGGCGCATATGCAGCTGGCAGGACGCAGTTCGCTGTTGCGGGCCATGCGCGATGCCACCGATCACCACCCCGCAGGCTCCACAAATACCCTCTCGGCAGTCGTGATCGAATTCAACCGGCAACTTGCCATCGGCAATCAGTTGCTCATTGAGTACATCCAGGAGCTCCAGGAAGGACATGTGAGGATTCGCATCGGGGAGGTTGTATTCCTCGAAGCGACCCTTGTCGTTCGGTCCTTCCTGACGCCAGACTTTCAGATTGATGTGCATCGCGGTTCTCTCCTGGTCCGTCCCGGGGCGGGCACGATTACTTATAACTGCGTGTGGTCAACTCCGCGCTCTCAAACTCCAGCGGCTGTTTGTGAAGCGTGGGGTTGGACGGGTCTCCGGAATACTCCCACGACCCGACGAATGCGAAGTCCTGGTCGTTGCGACGTGCTTCCCCCTCCGCGGTCTGGTGTTCTTCCCGAAAGTGCCCGCCACAGGATTCCTCGCGCTGGAGTGCGTCCATCGCCATCACCTCTCCCAATTCCAGGAAGTCTGCCACGCGGCCGGCGAATTCCAGGCTCTTGTTGAACATGGAGTTCTCACCCGGCACGAGAACATTCTGCCAGAACTCCTCTCGAAGCGCGGCAATCTTGCGGGTAGCCTCCTCGAGACCCCCGCGGGTCCTGGACATGCCCACGTGGTCCCACATGATGTGACCCAGTTCCCGATGGAATTCAGTTACCGTCTTGGTCCCCTGAATCGACAGGAGCTTCTCAATCCGGCCGCGAGCCTCGCTCTCCGCCTGATCGAACGCGGCGTGCTCCGTGGATGCCGCTTCGATTCGGTTGCTGGCGATGTAGTCTCCGAGCGTATACGGGATGACGAAGTATCCATCCGCCAATCCTTGCATGAGCGCAGAGGCGCCAAGCCGGTTCGCGCCATGATCGCTAAAATTGGCCTCTCCCAGGACGAAAAGGCCCGGGACGTTGCTTTGCAGACCGTAATCGACCCACAGGCCACCCATCGTGTAGTGAACGGCTGGGTAGATCCGCATTGGCGTCTCGTAAGGGTTTTCGCCGGTGATCCGCTCGTACATCTCGAACAGATTTCCGTATCGCTCGCGAATCGCATTCTCCCCCAAACGGGAAATCGCATCGGCGAAGTCCAGGTAGACGGCCAACTGAGTCTCGCCCACCCCGCGTCCTTCGTCGCAGACGTACTTGGCGTTGCGGCTGGCTACATCCCTCGGCACCAGGTTGCCAAAGCTGGGATATCGTCTTTCCAGGTAATAATCCCGCTCTTCCTCAGGGATGTCTCGCGGCCGCCGTCGATCTCCGGGCGTCTTGGGAACCCACACGCGCCCATCATTTCTCAGACTCTCGCTCATCAGCGTGAGTTTGGATTGATACTCTCCTGAGACGGGAATACAGGTCGGGTGAATCTGGGTGAAGCAGGGATTGGCCATGAGCGCGCCCCTCCTGTGGCAGCGCCAGGCCGCCGTGACGTTCGAATTCTTGGCATTCGTGGACAGGTAGTAGACGTTGCCGTACCCGCCGGTACATAGCAGCACCGCATCGCCGATGTGCCGCTCCATCTGGCCTGTGACCAGATTGCGAGTGATGATGCCGCGGGCCCGTCCGTCGATGACCACTAGATCCAGCATCTCCTGCCGGGCATACATGCTGATGTTGCCTGCCGCGATTTGCCTACTCATGGCCTGATAGGCTCCCAGGAGGAGTTGCTGCCCGGTCTGGCCCCTCGCATAAAACGTCCGCGATACCTGGGCGCCGCCGAAAGACCTGTTGTCCAGGAGACCTCCGTATTCCCTCGCAAATGGAACGCCCTGGGCCACGCACTGATCGATAATGCTGTTGGAGATCTGGGCCAGGCGATGGACGTTGGCTTCTCGGGACCTGTAATCGCCACCCTTGATGGTATCGTAGAACAGCCGCCAAACCGTATCCCCGTCGTTGGGGTAGTTCTTGGCCGCGTTGATCCCACCCTGCGCGGCAATCGAATGGGCTCGACGAGGCGAATCTTGAATGCAGAAACTCTTGACGTTGTATCCCAGCTCGGCCAGCGTTGCCGCCGCCGAGCCGCCGGCGAGACCCGTGCCTACGACGAGTATGGTATGCTTCCTCTTATTCGCCGGATTGACGAGTTTGATCTTGTTCTTATAGGAATCCCACTTGTCCTGGAGGCGTCCCTCGGGAACTTGTGCGTCCATGTCGGAAGTCACTAGCGAGGCCATGGCTACAAGGGAATGAGATTGAAATAGAGCGCCAGCGGGAGGACCAGAAATCCGACGCCGATGGCGAGCCCGAAGAGGCCGCCGAGGGCGTATACCACCGGAGAAAGTGCCGGCTTCATAGCGCCAAGAGATTGAAGCGCACTCCAGACGCCGTGGCGGAGGTGCAGCGCAAGCAGTAGCATGACTCCCGCGTATCCGAATGCGTAGAGGGGAGACGCGAACTTCAGGCGCATGAGCTTAGCCAGGTCACGTATTTCTTCTCCGCCTTCGTAGGAAACCAGGTATGCTGCGTCCCCATTGCCCGGCCCACCCGGCCCGAATTTCAACGCGTAGAGATGGAAAACAAGGAAGGCTAAAAGGATCGCTCCGGTTACGATCATCGACCGGGAGCTGCGGCTTTGTCTGCTCGGCGATCCGGCGGTCTTGTAGGTCTCGTAGCCCGTGGGTCGAGCCCGGCTCTTCGCTCTCCAGATATTGATGCCGAGAAAAATATGGACTACAAAAATTGCCAGTAGCACGAGCTCCACCGCATAGAACAGCGGGCCGAAACTCGTCAGGAAGTGAGCGTACTCATTGTAGGCCCGATCACCGGTGAAGAATGCCAGATTGCCGGTCATGTGCATGAGGACGAAGCCCGCGAGAGCCAGCCCAGTGAGGCCAGTAGCCACTTTCTTCCAGATGGGAGACCGCGTCAAGTGCTTTAGCATGCGCAAGATGCAATTCGCGTTCTCGCCAGAGGGCCGCCAAGAACGTCATTTGTCGACGGATGTACTGCAAAGAATGTACATCGGCCCGGGCCCGGATCGTGTCGCCGAACACTTTCAGACGGGGATTTCATGGAATCCGACGGGCCGGCGGGCCGACGTAGGCGGAACGCGGCCTGATGAGTCGGTTGTCGACCCACTGTTCCATGAGATGCGCCGTCCAACCGGCGATTCTGCTCATGGCAAATATCGGCGTGAAGAGCGAGTCGTCGATGCCCAGCAGTGCGTAGACCGAGGCCGAAAAAAAGTCGACGTTAGGGTGCAGGTTCTTCTCCTTTTCCATCGTGGCCATGAGCGAGGTAGATATCCTCAGCCAGGAGTCGTCTCCCCGTTCAGAGCTAAGGCCGGCCAACATTTCTCTCAGAATGGTTGCCCGCGGGTCGATGGTCTTGTAGACACGGTGGCCAAACCCCATGATGCGTTCCTTGCGGCGCAGCTTTTCGGCGACGAACTGCTCTGGAGAAGCTCCGGAAGCCTTGATCTCGTCCAGCATTTCCTTGACCTTGAGGTTGGCCCCGCCATGAAGTGGGCCTTTCAAGGCTCCGATGGCCCCGGTCACCGCTCCATACATGTCCGCGAGCGTCGCTCCGATTACCCTGGCCGCAAACGTCGAGGCGTTTAGGCCGTGTTCGGCGTGGAGGATGAGGCATGCGTCAAAACTGCGCTCAGCAGCGGGCCCGGCTCTCTCGCCATGCAACATGTAGAGAAAGTTCGAAGCGGTGTTCAGTTTTGGATCCGGGGAGACGGGGATTCGACCCTCCCTGATGCGCGCTAGAGCGGCGACGAGGGTCGGTAGGCGAGCGGCAAGCCGGACCGCCTTTCGCTGGTTGGCTTCAACTCGAGCGTCGTCGGCCTCGGAGTCCGCGTATCCAAGCGCGCTTACCGCCGTTCGGAGGACGGCCATTGGCGCCGCGGATTCCGGCGCCGCCTCAAGGATGTCCATGACACACGGCGGCAAGGTCCGCTCTCGGCTCAGGCTGGTGCCGAGGTCAGACAGCTCGGCAACCGTTGGCAGCGCGCCGTTCCACAAGAGGAACAGAACCGCCTCGAAGGAAGAGTTTCGAGCCAGGTCGTCTATGTCGTAGCCGGAATACACCAACGTGCCGATCAAACCATCGATATGGCAAATGCCCGATTCCAAAGCGACGACCCCGGCCAATCCCGCCGAGCTGGCTTTTAGTTCTGTTGGTGTGGGTTTGGACATTTAGCTGAGGCTTCGCCCTCTACGGGGATCATTTCGGCACGATCATGGATTATACGACGCATGGCAGACCGTCCGGTCGGGCGGTCCAATTGAATTTTCTGATCTGCCAACATCGGCATGAACGTACAAAAAGCGACTTACGAGCTACGACCCAGTCGTATCGTGGTCGCGGAAGTGTGCGCCGTGCTCTTCCAAGCCGCTAGAGGCGCTTGGCAGATCTTGCGAGAAATCGCATTTTTTTCCCGGGGAGGAGCGCCGTCTGGCGCCTTGACCGGGCACTTCCTGCAGCGCCGCACACAGATTCACGAGAGAGCAGCAACGTCTGCTATCACGAAATCAGAGGTGCTGCTCCAACTGCCATTCAGTAAGCGAGCTCCGGTCTGTCACCCCTTTTCCGGGAAGACCGCTCGCCGATTGCCCACCACAGATTCCATACGCCGCTCAGCTACTGGCGCGAGGGTTCAAGCCCTGCCAGGATCGCTGAAGTCGCCCCGAAAATCGCTCAGGCAGT
The DNA here is from genome assembly GCA_964466675.1 of uncultured Rhodothermales bacterium. Classification (GTDB taxonomy): domain Bacteria; phylum Bacteroidota; class Rhodothermia; order Rhodothermales; family UBA10348; genus CAYXSE01. The sequence continues at coordinate 10,616 of CAYXSE010000017.1, forward strand.
ATGCCCTGACGAATCGCGCGTCGCAGGGAAGTCATCAGGCATCATCGGCGAAAGGGATCGCGGCTGCATCAACTTCATGCCCAAAGAGATTGTCATTAACTCGGACAGTCAGACCACCAGGATTGCCATCGTTGAGGATGGTGACCTGGCTGAACTGTTCATTGAGACCGAAGAGCACGAGCGAACCATCGGGAATATTTTCGTTGGCAAGGTCAGGCGAATCATGCCCTCTATCCAGGCGGCGTTCGTCGATATCGGTCAGAAACAGGACGCGTTCCTTCACTTCTCCGATCTGAGCGACAGCCTGCCTGATTGGCTGGACTACGTTCGTCAAGAGAAGCCGGATATCACGAAATTCGCTCCCGAGCAGGTCCAGAAGCAGGCAGCGCGGAGGAGGCGTGTCCGAGCAACGCCTCGCAGGCGTCTGGAGGATGGCGCGGAGGATCCAGAAGTCGAGCTCGAAGAGGAATTGGGTGAGGCACCGGAAGAGCGATCCGAACACAAGCGCGTCGTCGGGTCGAGGTCTAGGGGACGCCGCAAGGCGGACCAGTTCCGTTCCAGAGACGGCCGACACCACCGCTCCGACGGGTCCGGATCGAGCGGTGACAGGAATGAAGGTGGCGCGCCGCCAGAGTCCCTGCTTCGCCGCGACCAGCCCATTCTTGTGAAAGTCTCCAAGGAGCCGATCGCACAAAAAGGCAGCCGCGTCACCACGGATATTTCGCTCGCCGGCCGATTCCTGGTCTTGGTACCGATGGCCAACTACGTGGCGGTCTCGAAAAAAATCAGCTCCTTCAAGGAGCGTCGCCGGCTGCGCGCACTGGCCAAGATGCTTCTTCCAGATGGCTTCGGCGTGATAGTTCGGACCGTCGCTGAGGGACAGGATGCTAAGGCGCTCGATACGGATCTGCGACTCCTCAAGGAGAAGTGGCAGTCCATCGAGAAGGAACTCGCCGAGAGGCCAACTCCGCCCGCTGCCGTGTACCAGGACGTCAACATGGTCTCGTCCATCATGCGCGACCTTTTCTCCGATAATTTCGAGCGGATCCTGATCGATAACCATCGCACTTTCCGAAATATAAAGGGGTATGTGGCGGCCATCGCACCGGACATGTCTCCAAAGATCAAAATGCACGAGGCCAAAACGCCAGTGTTTCGGGCGGCTGGAATAGAGCGCTCCGTAGCCGAGGCCTTCGAGAGTCGGGTGAACCTTCCATCGGGAGGTTACCTGTTTATCGAGCAAACAGAGGCGATGCATGTCGTCGACGTAAACTCGGGCCGAGCCGGGCGGGGGCTTTCGCAGGAAGAGAACTCACTCAAGGTTAATCTGGAAGCGGCCAGAGTAATCACCAAACAGATCCGCCTGAGAGACCTCGGGGGCATCTTGGTGATCGATTTTATCGACATGCGCTCAGAGCGGAGTCGCAGGAAGGTATTTGACCAGGTTCGCAGCGAATTCCGTCGCGACCGAGCGGTCACGAAGGTGCTTCCCATGAGTGACTTCGGTCTGATGCAAATCACGAGGCAACGTCTTCGGCCGAGTATCACGACGACGTTTTCGGATCTCCATGAGGGCCTGGACCTAGGCCCAGATGCCGTGGTGGCGCCCGAAGCAGAGCGGCGGCACACGAGAACGGTCGAACCTACGGAGGTTGTCGCCAAGATCGAGGAATGGCTGTCTGCCTTCAACGTAGCAAAATGGAAAGGGGCCGTGAGATTGCGGGTTCACCCTTTCACGGCTGCCTACTTGTCTAAGGGATTCTTGAGCTTCCCCACTCGATGTCTTTTGCGGTTCCGGCTCCGACTAAAACTCGAGCCGAACGAAAACACCGACCCCGGAAGATTCCGCTTCTACGACGAGACGAACGGCAAAGAAATCAGGAGGCCGCCCAGAAGAGGTCGGCGCAAGAGGGGGGCCGACACAGAAGCGGACCAAGCATCCGTGGAAGCGAAAGAGAGCGCCGAGAAGGAGGCCCCACAGAAAGACAGGAGCACCAAACCGCGCGGGACGGGGACCGGTAGGTCTTCCGGCGGCCGCGGGCGAGGACGAGACAGTTCGAGTGGTCGCGGCCGTGCTGGCTCGGACGGTGCTGGAAACGGACGGCGACAAAAAGATTCCGGGTCTGGCGAGGCCCCGCGCCAGTCCAGCAGGAGTCAGGCAGGGGAGTCTCGCGATTCTCGCCGGGGCCGATCCCGCGATGAGGAGTCTCGCGATTCCCGCCGGGGCCGATCCCGCGGCGACGAGGCGACCGCCTCGAAGCCGGAGAATGAGTCGCGTCAGGCCGAGACCCAGAAAGCCGAGGTCACGACTCCGGCGACCCCGGTAGCAGAAACTCCTGTCGTAGCGACTCCCAGGCCCGAGCCAGCACCCGTTCAGGAGGAAGCTCCTGCTGTGCAGCCTCAGCGACTGCGATACTCGTCCAGTCACCGAGTCGGATCGGACCCGCCTCCCCCGGACAAAAAATGACAGTCGGAAGTTCGAGGCTCTGGAGCGGATTGGTGATGCTGCTCCTATGGGGATCGGCCACAACTGTCAATGGGCAGTTTCGGGGCGGTCCGACCTCGGCCCTGTCGCTTGCCACCGGCCGCGTAGTTTTTTCACTAACCGAGGCAGACCCAGCGGCCAACTTCGAGTTTGATGATGCCGTGTTCGGCGTGGTCTTTTCGCGGCAAGGCGTCTATGCCTCCGTCGTGAGCGGATCTGGCAGATCTGCCATCGGATTCACCAACGGTACCAGCTCGCCGGCAGAACTGAATCTGTTTGACGTGAACCTGGCCATTTCGGGTTCGCTATTCCGAGATCTTACGGATCAGCTCCCATTCTATCTGCCAGTCATGCTGCACTCAACGTATCGCCGGATCAAGAGGTCGGATTCGGGCGCCGAGTTCACCGTGTTTGAGTATACCGGTCTTGGGCTGGGGGCGGGAGTTGGGGTGAGAACGGAAGGCGAAAATTGGTCGATTGATGCCCACGCGACACCCGGAATAGGCATAGCCAGCCGATCGTTCGGCAACTCGACCGGATCTACCCTGCTTTTCGATGGGGACGTGCAATTCATGATGGGTCCGATCTTCGGACGATTCGGAATCGCGCTCGGATACAACTACAGGTGGCAATCCTGGAGAGTTGGCGGCCCGGACGCATTCGATGTGGCTGGCTCAGGTCGGGTGACCTACAGTGGCGGCGCGCACGCGGTGCGCGTTGGGGTGAGTTGGTAGTTCGTATCTTTGTGGGATGAGAATCCAGCATGTGATCAAGGAACTGGAGCAAGCGGTTCGCCAGTTGGGCGTCCCCGTTAGACGAGAGAGGGGGAGTTTCCGGGGCGGTATTTGTGTGCGGAACGACGAGACCCTGATGATGCTCAACAAGAACCATCCACCAGAGGCTCATTTGGCAGTTCTGGCTCAGGCTCTTTCGGCTCTTCCCGTAGACACGATCTACCTCAAGCCGGTGGTGCGCAAGGCGCTCGAGGATGCCTGGACTGCGTCTGTTGAAGTGGGCATTGAGGCGGAACCGGATGCCTGACCGGGTGCGGGTGACGCTTCTCGGTACCGGCACCTCGACCGGAGTTCCTGTGATCGGTTGTGAATGCAGGGTTTGCGTATCTACCGACCCCAAGGACGTCAGGACACGCTGCTCGGCGCTTGTCGAGGCCGACGGCGTCTCCGTTCTCATAGACGCCGGCCCAGATTTCCGTGCCCAGGCCCTCCGGGAGAAGATCAAACAGATAGACGCGGTTCTCTTTACGCATCACCATTTCGATCATGTCGTCGGCCTGGATGATTTGAGGCCGTTTGGATTTCGGAATCGGCCTGCGATTCCGTGCTTCGCACCGCAGGAAACCGAGCAGATATTGCGGAGGATGTTTGGCTACATCTTCGAGGATGGATCCTACCCGGGGGTACCCAATCTCACGCTTCAAGGGCTGGGGGAGGCCGAGATCCGGATTCACTCTCGGGAGCGCGAGGGCGCCTCGCTCTTGGTACAGCCCATTCCCGTCCTCCACGGGAGGACCAAGGTGTCTGGATATCGATTCGGGCCGTTCGCGTATGTCACGGACGCCAACCATATTCCCGAAGAGAGCCTGAGGCTGCTAGAGGGCGTGGAGGTGTTGGTACTGGATTCCTTAAGACGTGAGCCTCATCGGACACATTTTTCCATCGATGAATCCATCGCAGTCGCTCGTCAGATCGGCGCCCGGCAGACGTACTTTGTGCACATGACACATTCCATCCTTCACGCGGAGGAAAACTCCCGACTTCCGGATGGCATCGCACTGGGGTACGATGGACTGAAGATTCGGGCCTGAAGGGATGTGATTTGACATCCGCGTCGCGCGGAAAGAGAACCACTGGCCGCCAAGTGCGGAAGAGCGGACGGACGTATGTGTTGTCGGTCAAGTAGGGCTGAACGCAGACCGACTTCTTACACCTAAAATTCGCCGATGGTGCGGAGCAAAGGCGGGCTGAGCGCGGTAGTCAGGTGCCCACAGTCTCGCCGCCATGAGAAGAGAAACCGTTTCCGTGTCCCGTGCCCGAATCAAGACGCCGCTCGCACCAGCGGCGATCGGGCCCTACAGCCAGGCTATAAAGGCCGCCGACACCCTCTATTGCTCCGGTCAGATTGCCATCGATCCCCAAACGGGACATATGGTGACCGATGGGATAGAGAAGGAGACCGAGCAGGTGCTTGACAACCTTGGCGCCATTCTGAGGGCGTCGGGGATGGAATACCGGCATGTCGTTCGATGCACGGTGTACCTCGCCGACATGAACGACTACGCCCAAGTGAACGAGGTGTATGCGCACTATTTTGGCGAAGACGCGCCAGCCCGTGTGGCTATTCAGGCGGCGGCCTTGCCCCGGGATGCCAGGGTCGAGATTTCCTGTATCGCCGTTCGGTAGAGCGGACCTAGAAGCCGCTGACCTCCAATCGGAGGTTCAGAATTACCCCAATTTCGTACTCTGCGTCGGGTATGAGGCTGGCGGCGTCGATCTGGAGAATCGGCTGGAAGGAAGAGTTGTCCATAAAGCCCGCGATGTCCCTGCCTTGCTGCGGCTCCAGAGCTACCTCGCGTGACTGAGGAAATATGGTCTGGCTGGCCACCTCGGTCACCGAATTTCCGGGGGCCTGCAGTTTCAGAATTGCCTGATCGAGGAAATCCAGCCTCTCGGAGATGGGGAATAACATGACCAGTCGGGCAGACTGGATGCTTGCCGAGACGATATCAGATTTGGCGAAGCCCTGGCTGGACAAGTAGGATTCCACATCCAGACTACAGCCGCAACTGATGTCGGTGAGGCGCCCCGTCTGCAAGTCGGCCGAAGCAAACGTGAACCGGATGGGTGCGCCATCTGTGTCCGATGAAATTTCCGGGTTCAGGACGACAATGTCCTCTCCAGTTACCACGGCATCGCAGCCAGTTGTGGTCACGGCCAAGGAAACAGCGAGAACTATGGCAGAAAGGCGGGCAAGGGATCGCATAGCGGTTACGGCTGGGTGAGGCGACTCACTCCCGACCTCCCAAAACGTTTCCTTTTTCATGACGCCGTCGGGAGGGTTGCGAGCGACCCCGCTGCTCTGTCGGCGCCGTAGATCAGTCGTCTGACGGCGTGGTAGATCAGTCGTCTGAGGAGAGCGACAGGCTTTCCTCTACGCTGGCCTTGTAGTCTCGCACCGCTCGATAGATCGAGGAAGCCATGAACGTGATTCCTTCCGCGCTTCGAAGGAAGCGCGCCTCGCGAGGATTGGAAATGAAGCCCACTTCAACCAAGACGGCCGGCATGGCCGCGGCCCAAAGCACCTGAAGATTCCCTTCCTTGACACCGCGACTCTTTCGATCGACCCGATCCGAAAAATCATGTTCAATTCGGGTCGCCAATTCCTCGCTTTGGCGGAGGAACGCACTTTGGGCCAGCTGCCGACGCACAAAAGCGGCCTGATCCACTTGTTCGTATTGAGGTTGGTCCTGCTCATATTGCTGAATGACCGAGTTCTCCCGCTCGATGACACGTTGGGCCGATTTTTCCTTGTTCATTCCAAGAAAATACGTTTCCGTCCCGTGGGCCGATCGATTGGTGGCGCTATTGGCGTGGATCGAGATGAACAGATCCGCAGCGTTTGAGTTGGCGATTCGGCCGCGTTGTCGCAAGGGGATGAACGTATCGTCTTCCCGAGTATAGATCACCTCTATTCCCAGCAAGTCTTCCAGGTACTTGCCCAGCTTTAGGGCGATGGGCAAGACGATATCCTTTTCCCGAATTCGTCCGGGTGCCGTCGCGCCAGGATCCTTGCCGCCATGGCCGGCATCGATGACCACGCGTGAGAGTCTCCATCTGGAAGCGGCTTCGGACACGGAGTCTCCGAGGCGGGGCGGCGTTGGCCCGGGGTCGAGGGTCAGTCCAGATCCAAGGGAGTTTGACTCGAAATCAAAGTCGGCTCCAACGGGGGACAGCGCGATCAGCAAATCGTTGGAATCCGCATCCCGGTAGACATCTCCCAAGACCGAATCGAAGACCTCAAGCAAAACCACCACATGACCGCGAGAAGGCCTGGTTTCGTAGGCGCGAACCGGCGCCTGGGGCTCAGCCGCGTCGAAATTCGACGCCCGCTTGACGTTGTAAAGCCAAACTTGTAGTCGCCCATCGTCGGTGGTCTGAGGGTTCGAGAACGCGGTCACCCGGCCGTTCAAGTGCAGGCGAACCACCTGGGTGTAGCCATTGGCCGCCTGAACGAAAGACACAGCCTGAAGGCGTGGTGCAGGCAGGGATGGCCGACGGAGCTCCGGCCCGCTGTCGGCAGCCACCTCTCCACCGAGACCGGTCGCCAGAAAAAGAAGGGTGAGGACGAAGCGCATGATCAGCAGGTTAGCACGGCGGAGCATTCAAAATGAATGCCGAAGGCCGCAACCATCACGGTATCGGTCGAGACGGACCAAATTGAAGGCAATTCGACGTTCCTCCCACGTTGGACCAAAAAACCGGGGCCCCACGTGATTCACGAGAGGCCCCAGCCGTCGCCAAGAGGCAACGATTTCCTTAGAGAGTGAGAGCTACCAGTCCAGCTTGTCCCGTTCGCCCAGGAGTTGAGCCCTACGTCGGGAAATGATGTCAGCGCGCGAAGCGCCACGCTCGTCAACGCGGTTCTGGGCCTCTTCGAGTCGCGATTGCATGTCAACGATTCGTTCGCGTTCTCCATCTAGTTTCTGGTCGAACGCCTGAAAGAGAAGCTGGTCCAATGCGGCTTCGAGTTCACTTCGGTCGTCCTCATCGGCGCGTCGAATGCGAACGGAGAGGTCTCGAATCTCCTGCTCCAGGCTCCGCATTTCGGAGTCCCTGGAATTGGCCCAGTGCTCGTATATCTGAGCTTGCCCAATCGTCCCACCAAAGAGATTCAACGGCCTCGCCGCTTCGAGATTCAACCGATCATGAAGATCCATGAGAGCGCCGCCCCCGAGCCGGAAGCGGAAGTCACCATCTCCGCCGGCAAAGGCTCGGCTACGGAAGGGAGATCCATTCTTGCTGTCGCCGAACCAAACCATGCCGGTCCCGTCGTCCATCATGATGGTGATGTCCTTGCCGTCATCCTGCTTGATGACAAATTTGCCGTCTTCGCCGCCCTCGGCTTCCTCGCCGTTGACATAGACCTTTCCGTCGCGGATCTCGATCGATGACACCCCGCTCTGGGAGCTCTGGGCCATCGATGGTGCCGTGGCGGCGGCCGTCACCAGCACGGCCAGAAGTATCTGATATGCTCTCTTCATTTCCTTTGGGTTGGATTAGTCCAATTCGTTTAGAAGTTGTCGAATGCGACGCAGGATGATTTCATTCCGGTTTTCTTCCCGGCCGTCCATTTGTGTACGGAGCTCCCGAAGTCTTAGCGCAAGCTGCTCGACCTCGGCGCGTCGATTAACCTGCTTCAGTTCGAAAATTTCTTGGAGATTGGCGTGAAGCTCCTCGCGAAGCTCGGTCCTACGATCGTCGTCTCTGGTTGCGAGTAGCCGGCTGGCCAGCCGGTGGGTCTCCATTTCCATGAGCTGCTCCTTCAGGATGTCGTCGTAGAGTCCCGCATCGCGATCCTGAATACTCTCCATGTAAGCGTGCAGCTCCACTTGGGGAAACGCCCGCACCATGACGGCGGCGTTTTCCGCGGACTGTCTGATGCGGGTAACCAGCTGAAGGGACTGTTCCTGATCGAACGCCACTCTAGCTTCGTTCAGGACGTTTACCTGATTGTCCAACAGTTCGTAGTACGTATTGAGCGCCCGCGGACGGGGCTTAGTCAGCCACAATGCCTTGCGGTTGCCGGCGCCTGGAAACAGGCTGCTGTTGGTATGGAGTCCAAGGAAGACTACCACGTCATCGTTTGTTGGGACCGCTTCCAGGAGTAAGCCGTCCCGAATGAGATAGGTTATGTCCGCGATACGAAAGCGAGTCATTCCAGAAAAGCTGAGACTGGCGTCTACCCCCTCCACTTCGAGAGCTCTCGGGAGGTCCGAGGGGGCTTGCTCACGGCCGTCGATGAAGACAACTCCGTCCGATATCCGTATCGAATGATTCTGTGCGGAGGCCGTCAGGGAGACAGCGAAAAAGAGCGCTGCTGCGAATCGGCCAAATAGTTTGTGGTTCATAAACGTTGGTGGTTAACGCCGCATGCCGGCCGGGGTGAGGTCGCCGGGCCTGCCGGAGGTGAGAGCCTCCAGGGGAATCGAAGGCTCATCCCAATCGATCACCCCGGCTGCCTGAAGTGACCGGATTCTTCGTGACAACTGCCTCACGTCGCCGCCCGAGTCCCAGTCGGTCATTCCGGCGGCTGCTGGCGGTGGCAGGGCTCGAAGGAGAGATTCGGCGGGAACGGTGAAATCAAAGGGGTTGTCGGCAACAGTAGGTGTCGATTCCGTCGCAGAGAAGAGAGACCACGGCTGTACCAAAACAGTGAGAGCAAGGGCAGCGGCAAGCGCGAGGCCGGCGACCAGACTTCTTCGCGTGAAGGTTATCCGTCGAAGCGGCGCCCTATCGACTTTGGCCAGGCCTTCCCCGGCTGGCCTGGTGGCTTGCCTGACCACCGCGTTGAGAACGCTGGGGTTCGGCCTCACCCTGGCGCGGTGATCCAACGCGAACCTCGCTTCACTCAGCACCTGATACTCCGCGGCGAGCTCTGGATCTCGCAGCAGTTCTCGGAGCGACTCATGATCCTCCGACGCTTCGTCGTAGAGGTGAGCTATTAGTTGTAGTTCTTTGTCCATGCGGGCTCTGTGTTCGATGCTACGACCGGATGTCCCCCTCGGCCTGTGGCATCAATCGCCTGAGATTCAGCAGCGCGTAGCGCATCCGACCCAGAGCGGTATTGATTGAAACGTCTGTCAAGGCGGCAATCTCACGGAACGTGAGCTCCGATTCATGCCTCAGGAGGAGAACCTCCCGTTGCTCCGGCGGCAGTTTTTCGATCCCGCCACGAAGCCAGTCTCGCTGCTCATCCAGATACATGGTGTGATCAATCAAGGGTGCGTCGTCCGTGATTTGATCCCAGTAGCCAGGACCGTCGGAATCGGACCCGGCGTCGACATCCTGCCACCGCTTTCGGCTTCGAATGTGATCCAGGGCAGCGTTTCTGGCGATTCGCAACACCCAGCCCAGGAATCGACCTTGTTGCGTGTACGAAGCGCGCTTTCCCTGGAGGGCCTTCAATACCCGAAGGAAAGTCTCCTGGAAGAGGTCGTCTGCCGTACTCCGATCCTTTACCATTCCCAGGAGGTACCCGAACACCCGTTCTTGATGACGTTCAACCAGGGTGCGGATCGCTCTCTCATCGCCACGCTGAGCGTAAGCCATGATCAGATCTTCATCCGTCGGTTGTGTCAGAACCGGATTCGGCAAGGTTCAGTTGGAATCGTGAGGGAGGAGGGGGCAGTCAACGCCCGGGAACCGGGACTGACCCAAGCTCCGTGACCCATCAACGCGTGCACGGCGGGATTATTGTGGACGATGCCCAGTCCTGGTCAAAATGTCCTCGAGCCAGTGGAGTTACCCTGGCGCGGACACTCGCAGCCTGCGACCAATGTTGATCCGATCGGAGCTGAGGCCGTTCCATCGGCGAAGATCGGAGATGGATATCCGGTGACTCCTGGCGATGCCGGTAAGGGTATCCCCGCGTCTGACGGTGTACCTGACGCTTCGGGTGTTGCCTCCGCCGGTGGCCGTGGCCGCTGCCGACCGGAAATCATCGGCCACGTAAATCACCAGACTTCGCCCCGCCCCAATCCGGGAGCCGCGGATGTTGTTCCAGGCACGAACCCTGCTAAGTCCGACGCCGTGGGCCTCGGCGATCTGGGATAGTGTGTCTCCAGTTCGTACGGTATAAGAGATGCGCTTTCCTTGAGGTTGCGCTGGAGCGGCGGCGGCGGCCACGCTGGCCGAGCGAGGCGATTTTTCCATTTCAGGGACGCTTTCATCCCGAAAGGAAATCGCCGTCGCCGAGTGGATCGGTCTGAGCGCATTGGACTCGTAACTCACCGTCAGAGGTTGGGCTTCAGCGACGGCTTCGGCGATGGGGAGCGAGTAGTCTGACATCGGTACGATCAAGCGTTGCCCAGGACGAATAAGACTGCTGCTGAGGCGGTTGTCCGACCGCAATCTGGAGACGGAGACACCATAGGTAGAAGCGATTTCCGATAGTGTGTCTCCCCGCCGGACGATGTGCTCTCCCGGAGGTCGAAGCGCCTCTGGCGGAAGGTTGGCATACGCTTCAAGAAAGGCATCGGAGCTTCCAACGGGAAGCCGGAGCGGAAAAGGCGTTGCCGACGGCGGGAGATATCCTCGTCGCAACGCCGGGTTCAAGTCGGTTAGGATGTCCTGAGTCGTCCCCGCCATGCGGGCTACATCCCTTAGCGCGAGACTGCCCCGCACGGGAATGAGGTCATATTGGAACGGTTGCCCTGGCTCGTCCGCGGCAATGCCATACTCGTCCTGGTTGGAGAGCATAATCGCCGTCGCGATGAACTGAGGAACGTAATTTCGGGTCTCTCGGGGCAGGTAGGGATAGAGGTCCCAGAAAGTCGGGTCGGTGATGCCGAGTGCTCGGGTCCTCCGCTTGGCCCGATTGAGGCAACGAGGACTGCAATTATAGCCGGACATCGCGATGTGCCAATCTCCGTGTATGGCGTAAAGGTCTCTGAGGTGCCTGGCCGCTGCCCGGGTCGCCTTTTCGGGATCCCTTCTCTCATCTACCCACCCGTCCACCATGAGACCGTAGTGGCGACCGGTTGCCGCGATGAATTGCCACATCCCCACGGCGCTGGCCCGGCTTCTGACCGACGGCCGAAGACCGCTCTCAATCATGGCCAAATACTTGAACTCATCCGGGACACCCTCTTCGGCAAGGATCTTTTCGATCAACGGAAACCAAGTGTGCGCCCGGTTGGCCCAACTGGTCAGCGTCTGCGGACGCTCGTCCAGCAAGAACGTCATCGTCGTCGTCACAGCTTTGTTGATCGTCATCGGGACGGACGTGGGCGCAACGGCCATGGCGGAAGTACGCTCAACCTCCGAAGGCTCAATCTCCAGCGGTCCCTCCAAGTCGTTCAGCGCACCAAAAAGCTGACTCCGAACCTGGAAAATGTCGCCGATCGCGGCGACATCGGTATCAACAGGACCGAATTGCCTTTCGTGCTCGGCGATGGCGATCCGGTATAGATCGGAGAACCGTTCGTCATCCGCCGCCTGGCTTGTCAAGAGCAGGTCGGCCATCGAGTCCAAGATGCGATCCAGCCCCGCCTTGGCCGGCCGAAGGTCGCCCAGCGCAATGGAGGACAACACGTCCGCGTGAATCCTGTAGAGACGAGAGAGTTG
>CAYXSE010000017.1:22475-25104 GCA_964466675.1 uncultured Rhodothermales bacterium
CGGCGGACTCCTCGAAAGCGCCTCGGTCCGCCAGGTGTAGCTCACTGGTCGGGAGCAACACGGGTGGCAGGACCGGCACTCGCCCTTGCTCCTGGCCGAAGGCCGCCGTTGGGATCAGACCGGCGCCGGAAAACACCAATAGCGCGAAGATCGCCCGGAAGGACATCACCCGGAAGAAGATCGTCGGGAAAGACGCCGCCCGGATGGACATCGCGGGGAAGGAAGAGCGATAGGTTTGTCGCATGGCCTCATACTGTTTAACTCCGTTTCACGGAAATGGACCGGGAGGGTCTTGAAGGGCCAACACTTCCAGCGATAGATCAACTGGGTGTGCTATGTGAATTTAACTCAGCACCTTGGGATGACCAAATATTTCGGCGCGACCCGTGCAGAGTACTTAAAGAATCGCTTGAGCGGGTCGGCCGGGTCCCATCACATGGCTGGGGACAGAAGGCCCTGTATGTGGCGAGAGCGCTCTAGAGTGGAATATTACCGTGCTTCTTCCGTGGGTTGTTGACCACCTTGTTCTTGAGCATCTCCAGTCCTCGAATGAGCCGAAGTCGAGTCTCCGAGGGCAAGATGACGTCGTCGATATATCCGTGTTCGGCCGCTACGTACGGATTGGCAAACTTCTCTCTGTAGTCGTCGGTGAATGACCGCTCCAGTTCTTCTGCGTCCTCGGCTGCGGCGATTCGTCGCTTGTGAATGATTTCGACGGCCCCCTTTGGACCCATTACGGCGATTTCGGCGCTCGGCCAGGCGAAATTCAAATCGCCACGAATATGTTTCGAGTTCATCACATCATAGGCTCCGCCGTAGGCCTTTCGCGTGATCACAGTCATCCTGGGCACCGTTGCCTCACAGAATGCGTAGAGCAGCTTCGCTCCGTGCCGAATGATCCCTCTCCACTCCTGATCGGTGCCGGGAAGGAATCCGGGCACATCCTCAAAGACGATGAGGGGAATATTGAAGGCGTCACAGAATCGGACGAACCGAGCACCCTTCACCGATGCGTCTATGTCCAGAACACCCGCCAGCACGCCTGGATTATTCGCCACAATGCCGACCGATCGTCCTCCAAGATGAGCGAACCCGACGAGAATATTGCCGGCATAGGCCTCGTGTAGTTCGAAGAACCGCCCGTCATCCACGATCCGGCGAATCACATCTCCCATATTGTAGGGGCGGTTCGGGTTCTCCGGAACGAGCGTGTCGAGTTCCTTGTCGGCGCGATGCGCCGGGTCGTCGGTCTCCCGGCGAGGGGGCGGATCCTCGCAGTTTTGCGGGATGAAGTCGAACATCTCGCGGAGGCGGTTGAGGCAGTCGACGTCGTTCTGACACGCGAGGTGGGCTACGCCACTCTTTACCGCGTGCGCGGTTGCCCCCCCCAGTTCCTCAAACGAGACGTCCTCGTGGGTGACCGTCTTCACCACGTTGGGTCCGGTGATGAACATGTAGCTCGTGTCCTGGACCATAAACACGAAGTCGGTGATGGCCGGACTGTACACCGCTCCGCCCGCACAGGGGCCCATCACAGCGGACAACTGGGGAATGACCCCGGAGGCAATCGTATTACGAAAGAAAATTTCCGCGTAGCCTCCCAGGGAAACCACGCCTTCCTGAATTCGGGCACCACCGGAATCGTTGAGTCCGATGATAGGCGCCCCATTCTCCATGGCGAGGTCCATGACCTTGCAAATCTTGGCGGCGTGGGCTTGCCCGAGGGAACCTCCGAAAACCGTAAAGTCCTGGCTGAAAACGTAGGCGAGGCGGCCCTTTATTTTGCCGAATCCAGTAACAACACCGTCTCCCAAAGGGCGATTTTTTTCCATGCCGAAATCGTGCGACTGATGCCGCACGAACATGCCCATTTCCTGGAACGATCCGGGATCCAGGAGGAGGTCTATGCGCTCTCGGGCGGTGAGCTTGCCCTTCTCATGCTGGCGCGCGATGCGACTTTCCCCGCCCCCAAGCTGGGCAGCTTCGCGTTTTGCGTTGAGGTTCGCCAGGAGATCGCTCGAGTCCATATCGCTGCAGTTTGTGCTCGCAGCTTCCAAGGTACATTCAGCGCCTCTTGAATTGCGCCTCGATCGCGTTCGTGAAATCGATCGCGGCCTCGTCGTAGATATTGACGCGATTCGCCCTAAAAATATCGATGGCGATGAAGTCCGATGCCGCTCGCCATTCCCCCGCCGAATTCAGTTCATGTAGCGCTTCGAAGTAGGTGTCGGCGGAATTGTTGAACACGCGCTCAATGAACACGTCTCGCTGCCATGCAGCCGGACCCAGGACCGCGAACTCCAGCGTCGCACGGTCGATGACCGGCTCAGGCGCTGAATCCTGCGCCGGATGGAGTCGAATTGGCTGAGAGGTTGGCGGAAGATCTTCGGCCGCTGAGGTGTCCAGGCGATGTTGAAATTTCTTCCAGAGAGGCTGGTCTGTGTCTTTCGATGCGGCCAGTCCCATTGTGGGCTCCGCTTCGGAGTCGCCCTGGAACTGTCGCCATAACGGCTCATCCTCGTCCGCCGGTCCATCTGCCGAAGCCAGATACAAGGGCACGGCGGGTTCCGAATCGGTCGGCTCGGGCTCCGGCTCGGGCTCGATGGCGAGATCCCCTGCGAGCGCGTCA
>CAYXSE010000018.1:0-3668 GCA_964466675.1 uncultured Rhodothermales bacterium
TGGTCTCCGCCTGCACGTGAATGCGACCCCCGTCCGTTTGAACGAAGCCCTGGAGGAGGTCTTCGGTCTGGCGGCCCATCGCATCTGGATCGGTCAGGACAGAGCCCTCGAAGGACCTGGCCTCAAGACGCCCACTCGGATTGTACCGTCGGTCGGCGAAAGCCTCAAAGACGAGGTTCAGGCCGGTGTTCTGGAGTGCGAGAACATGCGCCTCCCGGTCCGGCGTGGCCTGAAGGACAAAGATCAACGATGGGGCAACGGCTGCGACCCCTTGCGCCAACCGTACCAGGAGGCCAAAATCGGCCATCATGGCATTGTACAGGGCGCCGTGGGGCTTTACATGGTTGAGGCTGACCCCCTCAGCTCTGGCTATCGCCTGGAGCGCACCAATTTGAGCCTGCACTTCCCGGATGAGCGAGTCGACGGGGATGTCGTGCTTTATCCGACCGAAATTGCGCTTGTCTGGATAGCCTGGATGGGCCCCAGCCTTGACGCCGTACTGGCGAGCCAGGCGGAGCGTTTTGGCCATCGTTTCAGGATCACCGGCATGCCCCCCGCAAGCGATATTGGCCCAATCGATCAGCGGCATTACTCCCCGGTCATCTCCCTTCAACCAGGGCCCGTAGCTCTCCCCCATGTCGCAGTTCACGATCATGATGGAAGATAGGGCCTTGACCGACTAGCGACTGTCACCACGACTTGGAGTTGAGCGCCGGGATCAAGCCGCTGCGCTACATTGGACCCATGGTAAAAATAGCCCTGATCGCCCTTCTCCTCCTGACCCCCCAGCCAGTCAGCGGCCAACGCTTCCATGGAACGGTGGTCGAGGCTGAGACGGGTCAGCCCTTGCCTGGGGCCCACGTTTTCGTCGATGGCACACAACATGGAGACGTCGCTGGGGAGGACGGTCGATTCTCGGTTGAACTCCCTGCTGGTAGGCCGATGGTGGTAGTGGTTTCCATGATCGGATTCAAGCTTGCCACGATTCCTATTGGACAGCGGTTTGATCTGGCGTCGGCCCGTCGCGTTGAATTGGAGGTGGACCAAGTCCTACTGGATGAGGTCGTCATCGAAGCCAAACAGCCACGGGCACTTCGGAGACTGAGAGGGCGGGTGGATGACCTGCTGTTCAGCTCTACCCCCGCGGGTTCTCGCTGCGAAGTTGAGAACCCCGAAGCCCTCGTCATTCGCGACCGATCTGGGGCGCTCGATGTAGTTGCCCAAGCGCCCGTTCGGGTGCTGAATCCCTTCCTGGGATATCGCCTGACTGTTCATGGCCTGCGGCTGGAAGGCACGCAGCATTCGTGGAGGTTCACTGGGCGCATCCAATATGCAGAGCTCCCGCCGGGTTCTGACCGCGCACTTCGCAGGACACGAGAAAGGCGGTCAAAGGCGTATCTGGGGTCGCGACAGCATTTTTTCCGAGCGCTCGCCCAAGGGACGCTGCGCGACGCCGGGTTTAGGGCTGAGCTGGTACAGCGACAGGGCTCGGTGAACGGTGGTCAGACTATTGGTGAGATGTACGGGCCGGGAGAAGGCGGGCCGGCGGGCATCCTCTTCGGCGACCCGGGTGATGCGACTCGGAGCCTAATGTTCGGTGAAGCGCTTCTCGTACGCTATCGGAGGGCCGCTCCCCACCCAGCGTACTCCTCGTTTCTGAAATCCATGATGGTCGCAGGGCCGACCGGGCGCGACCGGGTTTCGTGGCTAGTCCTTCCGACTGGAATTGCGCTCTTGAATCAAGACGGCGTTCCATTCTCAGACGGGGCGACTCCGCCCATTGCACACTTTGGCTACTGGTCTTGGGAGCGGGTTTGCGACGCGCTGCCGGCAGGGTGGCGGCCGGAGTCAGACTGAAAGATTCTGGAGATCGTCGCGACGACCGGCTGAAGGAGCTGTTCGCCTGATGGTCGCGTTCTGGTATACATGCGAAACAAGATCATTATGAAACACATTTAAGAAGCTATCATACTAGATCGAACACTATGTATAACAATGGGTTACAGGAAATATGAACTCGAAATGAACCAGAATATGGGTGTCACATGAGCGAAAACTCAAAAATCATTCACTACTCAAAGCCCGACAACTGGATCAAATACGATCGGGACAAGATATTCGGACCTCTCAGTGCTGCTCGGGCCATAATAATGTCGCTGACCTCAGTGCCCTTCCAAAAAAGCTGGGCAGATGAGCTCCAGGGGGAGCAGTTGAAGCGAGAGGTTGCTGGCACCTCTCGGATAGAGGGTGCCGTGTTTACTGAACAGGAGCTTGATGACGCGCTCCAGATCCACGACAATGAATCGGTTCATGACGACAGGACGCGCTCCCAGCGTCAGGCTACCGCAGCGCTCCGGACCTATAAATGGATTTCCGAATGTCCAAAAGACTACAGGATCACTCGTGAATCCATCCTAACAATTCACAGGTTGATGATCACCGGTGCTGACGATGATCACTGCCCGCCCGGGAAGCTTCGTACCGGAGATCAGAACGTAACTTTTGGCTTGCCTCGACACCGGGGAGTGAGCGGGGGACGCAACTGCGAGGCCGCCCTGCGGGATCTATGTAAAGCGCTAGCCGGAGAAATGACGGACCATCATCCAATAATCCAAGGCCTCGCTCTTCACTACCATCTCGCCGCACTACATCCGTTTCTGGACGGCAACGGAAGGACGGCACGGGCCTTGGAAGCTCTTTCCCTGCAGAGAGTTGGGCTGAGAGACACCCTGTTCATCGCAATGTCGAACTACTACTACGAAGAGAAGGTCGAATATTTGTCTGTGCTCGCCAGAGTCCGATCCCAAGATCATGATTTGACCGAGTTTCTGGTCTTTGGCTTGCGTGGAATTGAGACACAATGCGCCCGGCTATTTGCTGAGATCAAGAAGCACATCCAGAAGGCACTTTATCGCAATCTGATGTACGACCTGTTTAATCGACTGATGAGTCCCAGGAAGCGGGTCATCGCGGACCGTCAGATCGCGATTCTGAATTTGCTGCTAGAAGACGAAATGGAATTGGGTCGTCTTATGGATCTGACCCACCGCCACTACTCGAACTTAAAAAACCCCTCCACAGCTATGGTCCGGGACCTAAATGCGCTACTAGGTCTCCGAGCAATTTGGTACCGGCACGAGGCGGGGAAATACACCTTTTTTGTTCGGTTGGAATGGCCTTCTGAATTGTCTGAAACTGAATTGTTCATGCGGATTGAGCGCATGCCAACGGCCAAAACCCATTCGTTCCTCGATCACTGAAGCGCGTCCAACCGTAGCAACAGCACCAGAAATAAGGAGGGCAGTCCGGTTAGGAATCGTTGCCACCGGTCATGCCGTTGCCGTCGAGGAACTGGACATTGCCGTTCCGGATTCCGCTCCAGCTGAGGCCCTCACAAGAGCAGCCGCGCATGCACGTCATAGCAACACCGTCTTCCACCGTCTGGACGGAAAAAAGGAAGTCCGCCAACTCGGGACTGGCAAGCGGCTTGTGTAAGCTGTGGCGGATCTGGATCGGAGGAGTGGGGCCGCTTGACGGCTCTTCCGAGACGGCTTCCCGGGTCGCTTCGCGAACGGGGCATCTGGATTCGCTTCAATGAGAAGGGCCCCGATCGCTTCGATGGGGCCCTTCCTCTGCGGAGAGGGAGGGATTCGAACCCTCGGTACATA